>CAYTLG010000009.1:0-29844 GCA_964438725.1 uncultured Ruminococcus sp.
GGGTTACACCAAGGCTCACATGGACGGAATTAAGGAAGCTGCAAGCTCTCTCGGTATCGCTGAATCCCAGATTATCTGGAAGTACAAGGTTGAAGAAAACTCTACCTGCCTTGATGCCGCAACCGACCTCGTAGGACAGGGCTGTTCCCTCGTTATTTCCAACTCTTACGGTCACCAGACATTCATGGTTCAGGCAGCAGAACAGTTCCCTGAAGTAACCTTCGTTTCCATGACAGGTGACTTCGCTGCTATCTGCGGTGTTGAAAACATCAAGAACGGCTTCACAAAGATTTACGAATCCCGCTATGTTGCAGGTGTTGTAGCAGGCATGAAGCTCGAAGAACTCATTGCAAACGGCACAATTTCTCCCGAAGCTACTCCCGAACACTTCGATGCAAACGGCAATGCCAAGATCGGTTACGTAGGTGCTTATAACTACGCAGAAGTTGTTTCCGGTTACACAGCATTCTTCCTCGGCGTTCAGTCCATCGTTCCCAATGTTGTAATGGAAGTTAACTACACTAACTCATGGTTCGACATCGACAAGGAAGCAGCTACCGCAGAAGCTCTCGTTGCTAACGGTTGCGTTATCATTGGTCAGCACGCAGACTCCACAGGTGCTCCCTCCGCTTGCGAAAAGCTCCTCGGACAGGGCAAGGTATGCTATTCCGTAGGTTACAACATTGATATGCTTGAGACGGCTCCTAACGCCGCTCTCACATCTCCTACAAACACATGGACTGAGTTCTATAATGATCTCTTCAAGCTCGCAGTTGACGGCAAGGCTAATGATTTCGGCGTTGACGTTGCTAAGGGTTACACAGAAAACGGCGTAGCTATCACAGCTCTCGGCTCTGCTTGTGCTGAAGGTACTGCTGAAAAGGTTGCTGAAGTTGAAGCAGCTATCAAGAACGGTACTCTCCACGTATTCGACACATCCAAGTTCACAGTTTCTCAGGAACAGACCACTTGCGACGTTTTAACAGACGCAGAAGGTCATCTCACATCCTGCAAGGTCAACATGAGCTTCATGGACTGGAGCACAATGACTGCTATCTACGAAGGCGAAACTGTTGAATGCATCACTGACGGTTACTTCACAGAATCTACCCTCAGAAGTGCTCCTTACTTCTCAGTAAGAATCGACGGAATCATTGAAAAGTAATATATTACACCAGAACATCGAGGGAAGTCATATATCCGGCTTCCCTCATTTTGGTTATAAACAGAAAAATCGGAAATTTTAACTAAATCATGATAAAGGAGTCCGAAAAATGCCAGACGCAATAAAGCTCGTAGGAGTGACAAAAACCTTCGGGAAAACGATTGCAAATAATAATATCAATATGACCATACGGCAGGGCGAGATATTGTCACTGCTGGGCGAAAACGGAAGCGGAAAGACAACGCTGATGAATATTCTGTCCGGCATATACTATCCTGACGAGGGACAGATATTCGTTGACGGAAAGGAAGTTACGATATCATCGCCGAAGGACTCGTTTGACCTCGGTATTGGTATGATTCATCAGCACTTCAAGCTCGTTGATGTGTTTACAGCCGCTGAAAATATCATTCTCGGTCTGCCCGGAAAACAGAAACTCGACATGAAGTCTGTTGAATCTAAGATAAACGAGATTTGCTCACGCTATGGATTTGATATAGACCCGAAAATGAAGGTCTACGAAATGACCGTATCACAGAAGCAGACACTCGAAATCGTAAAGGTACTTTACAGAGGTGCAAATATTCTCATCCTTGACGAACCTACCGCAGTTCTCACACCTCAGGAGACAGAAAAGCTCTTCACAGTAATGCGTGAAATGAAACGTGATGGAAAAACTGTCATAATCATTACACATAAGCTCCACGAGGTGCTTTCGGTTTCTGATAAGGTAGCGATACTCCGTAAGGGCGAGTACATCGGAACAGTAGAAACAAAGGATGCAACTGAGCTTTCTCTTACCGAAATGATGGTAGGTAAGAAGGTATCACTCAATATCGACCGTCCCATAGTCAGCGAAAAACATAAGAGAATTTCAATTGAAAACCTCACTGTTATCGGTGCAGAAGATGTTCCCGTACTCAAAAACGTATCGTTTGACGCGTACAGCGGTGAGATACTCGGTATAGCAGGTATATCCGGATGTGGTCAGAAAGAGCTTCTTGAAGCAATTGCAGGACTTCAGCACCCCGTTGAAGGTTCTAAGATAACCTACATCGATCCCGAAAACGGAAACGAACAGTCTCTTATCGGCATGACTCCCCGTGAAATCAAAGAACTTGGTGTAACACTTTCGTTCGTTCCTGAGGACAGACTCGGTATGGGTCTTGTAGCCTCAATGGGTATGGCAGACAACATGATGCTCAAGAGCTACGAAAAGGGTAAGTCGATATTCGTTGAAAGAAACGACCCCAAACAGCTTGCTGAGGATGTTAAGGAAGAACTTTCAGTCGTAACTCCCGGTATTAATACTCCTGTAAGACGTCTCTCCGGCGGTAACGTACAGAAGGTTCTTGTCGGTCGTGAAATTGCGGCGGCTCCGTCAGTACTTATGACAGCATATGCGGTTCGTGGACTTGATATTAATACCTCATACATGATATACCACCTCCTTAATGAGCAGAAGGAAAAGGGCGTTGCTGTTATTTACGTAGGTGAGGACCTTGACGTGCTTATCGACCTCTGTGACAGAATACTCGTGCTTTGTGCAGGTCAGGTTACAGGTGTAGTTAACGGCGGCGAGGTAACAAAGGAACAGCTCGGTCTGCTTATGACAAAAACGAATAACGGAAAGGAGTGACAGCTTTGAATAAAGAAGCCTCAAAAATCACAGAAACACGTATACATGAGCCTCTGATGAGAATAGTAAAGCGTGACAGCGTTACAACAAAGAAGAAAGTCGGCGTTCGTGCTGTCTCAATCGTGCTTGCTCTTATCATAGACGCAGCATTTATAGTTCTCGTAACAGGACTTAACCCCATTGCAGTTTACAGCGAAATTTTCAAGGCTACATTTGCAACTCCACTTCGTTTTATGTGGATGCTCCGCGACCTTGTTGCACTCCTTTGCATAGGTATCGCATTAGCCCCCGCATTCAAAATGAGATTCTGGAATATCGGTGCTGAGGGACAGGTTCTTATGGGTGGATTTGCTACTGCCATATGTATGATGTACCTCGGCGGAAAACTCCCCACAGCATTGCTTTTCCTCGTAATGTTCCTCACAAGCGTTATTGCAGGTGCGGTATGGAGCTTTATTCCCGCATTCTTCAAGGCTAACTGGAATACAAACGAAACCCTTTTCACACTTATGATGAACTATGTTGCGATACAACTCGTTGCATATTTTACTAACATCTGGAGAGGTCAGGCATCCTCACTTGGTACCATCAATATGGCTACAAAGATAGGTTGGTTCCCGAAGCTCCTCGGTCATGACTTCACACTCAATATAATCATTGTTGCCGTTCTTACAGTAGTTATGTATGTCTACCTCAAGTATACAAAGCATGGTTATGAGATATCCGTCGTAGGAGAAAGTGAAAAGACTGCTAAGTATGCAGGTATCAACGTAAAAAAGGTAACAATACGTACACTTATTCTCTCAGGTGCTATCTGCGGTCTCTGTGGATTCATCACAGTTGCAGGTAATAAGCACACTATTGCAACAAATACAGCAGGTGGTAACGGTTTTACCGCTATCATAGTTGCATGGCTTTCAAAGTTCAATACCTTCTTCATGGCACTCATCGCATTCCTTCTCGTTTTCCTCGAAAAGGGTGCAAGCCAGATTGCTTCGACGTACGGTCTGAATGAATATATCGCCGATATTATTTCGGGTATCATTCTCTTCTGTATCTTAGGCTCGGAGTTCTTCATCAACTATAAGCTCCTTTTCAGACACAAAAACGATAACAAGGAGGAAACAAAATGATCCAGTCAAATATTTTAGCATGGATCGCACGTGCAATACAGTTCGGTACAATAATTATGTACGGTTCGATGGGTGAGATTCTCACGGAAAAATCCGGTAACCTCAACCTCGGTGTTCCCGGTATCATGTACCTTGGTGCGTTCGCAGGCTTTGCTTCCTCATACACATACGAAAACGCTGCTGAAAATCCCTCGTCGGTTGTATGTGTTATCATAGCACTTGTAGCGGCTTTTCTTGCATCTGCTCTCGGTGGTCTTATCTATTCGTTCCTTACTATCACTCTCCGTGCAAATCAGAACGTAACAGGTCTTGCTCTTACCACATTCGGTATGGGTGTAGCTAACTTCTTCGGTGCGTTCCTGCTCAAGGGTGAGGTTTACACAGCCGCTCCTATCTCCAATGCAGCATTTACCGCAAAAATCCCGTTTATTTCCGATCATCTCGGAGTTGTTGGTGAGGCTCTATTCTCATACGGATTTCTTGCATATCTTGCGATAATTCTTGCTGTTGTTCTTCATTTCGTTATGAATAAAACAAGAGTTGGTCTTAATCTTCGTTCTGTTGGTGAAAATCCCGCAACCGCAGACGCAGCAGGTATAAACGTAACCAAATACAAATACTTTGCAACTGTTATTGGTGCAGGTATATCTGGTATCGGTGGACTTTACTACGTTCTCGACTACAATAACGGTATCTGGGCAACTACAACTCAGATTGAAGCTCTCGGTTGGCTTGCAGTAGCTCTCGTAATCTTCACAACATGGAGACCGCTCAACGCTATCTGGGGTGCGTATCTGTTCGGTATGCTTTACTGGCTGTATGCGTTCCTCCCGAAGCTCCTCGGTATCACAAATGTTGACAGAACCAGTGCCCTCTATCAGATGATACCTTACATCGTAACAATACTTGTTCTCGTGTTCGTCAGCCTCAGACGTAAGAGAGAATCACAGCCTCCGGCATCCCTCGGACTTGCTTATTTCAGAGAAGAGAGATAAATCTAAACATGAAAATACCTCATTCGCAGTTGTACTTCAACTTAACGGATGAGGTATTTTTTTATTTCTTTGTCGGTGCTTTTCTGTGACGAACGATAATTACAACAGCCGCTGATAGTTGTATCACAACTATTGCAAGAATGATTATCACTGCCGGATGTGAGAGCAGAGAATCTGGCTTGGTAGTGTCCTCTATCGTGTCTCCGCAGAACTTGCATACGAGCATACCTCCGTCCTTTTCGTAGGTGTGACCTGTCGGAGGATATGATTCAGTTCTTACATCAAAGCATTTTGAGCATTTTTCACGCTTGAATCCGCTTTCGGTGCAGGTTGGCTTTACTTCCATCTGAATCTCGTAATTGTGTCCGTATGCAGGATATACAGTGTTTACGACAGCACCGCATTTCGTACACCTTCTGACTAATCCACCGTCGGTATCACAGGTTGGAGCAATACTGTCGTCAATAAATTCATGCTCACACAAGGATAACAGTTCTTTTTCCTCTTTTCCGCATATCTTGCAGACGGAGAGAATATAGCCGTCACTTTCTTCTGTTGCTTCTACACGTTCCTTTACTTCGTAGTCATGCTCAAGTGCGGGAGTTTTCTCTTCATAGGGGTCACCGCATATCGAGCATTTGTAAGTTTTTATTCCGTCGTTTGCACAGTCGGGTTGAGTCTCGCTTGACAACACATAGTCGTGCGGTTCTCCTGTGCGTATTTCACGAATTTCGTCACCGCAGTTTGTACACTTCCTATATAGCAGCCCATCGAATCCGTGACCTGCTAATGAATCTTCGAGAGTTTCGTAGTTGTGACCTGTCGCCGTGAGATATTCTGTGTATGAGTGAACCTCGCAGTCGTAGCCCTTGTCGTTCAGATTGTACGATATCTGGCATACATACTCGATATATCCGTCAGTGGTACAGGTGGCTCTTTTGCTTGAAGCCTGTCTCCAATAGTGCAGTTCACTTTGTACAGGAGTTGTGACCGTGCCTTTTTTAGCTCCGCATATCGAACAACGATACGATTCAGCACCGTTCAGTGTACAGTTTGCAGGGTGGTCGGTGAGTCTCTGCGTGCTGAAACTATGCTCGTGACCAAAGTAGTAGTCGATAAGTGCTTCAGACTCAGCTTTTGCGATTTTTTTGAGATTATCATCGCTGTCTATTATGGCAGCATCGGAGGAATTTGAAAGATATCCATGCTCAACAATAATCGAGGGAATACCGAATTTTGAACACCATGTGTTTATGGAGTAGTAGTCGCTTTTTACTCCGAGACTGTATGCACCGGGCATATCCCACTGTTTCTCATTGTTCCAGTAGTATACTCCAAGTGAATCTCCGGTGTCCTCACGTGTTTCTATCTTGTTATATGGTATCGAGACGGTACTTTCTATTTTGCGGAGTATCTTTTCGGCAAGTGAATATGCTGAAAACTCATCAACTACCGTTATGTAAGCCTCACCTCCACGAACGCCCGTGTAATCGTTGCTGTTGCAGTGGAGCGAGAGAAAAACATCCGCATTTGAATCAAGTCCGTATAACGCACGAGGCAGAAATTTCAAGTATGTGTCATCATCCCTTGTCATTATTACATTGAATCTGCCATCTGCGTTAAGCTCGTCTCGAAGATACTGTGCTATTTTCAGATTGTATACCTTTTCTGAGTTCAAACCTGCTATTGTACCACCATCTATGCCACCGTGACCTGCATCGAGAACCACAACTATCTGTTCGCTTTCGTTCATTGCAAGTGCGGGAAAGGCGAGAAATACGGCAGTGAGCAGGGCAGAGATTAGCAAAATTAAACGTCTCATCTGATATAATATACCTTTTTACTGTTTGTTGACGGCATTTGTCGCTGTCACAGAAATATTATATCACATCACGCAATAAGTGTAAATATCAAATTTAATATATTTATCACGTGAAAAAGTACAAATATGAACTATGCTTGTCGAAAAGTGTAGAATGTATCAAAATATTGTACTATGATGGAATAAAAAATTCTGAGGTGTATGTTATTATAAAATATATTGTACTTTATAATCCGTACGCAGGAGACAGTTGGAATGAAAAAAAGTCAGAAAACAGAGGCGTTACTCAACGGAGAGGTCAGCTTTTGCGATATTACAAATGTAAATTACAGCGAGCTTTTTTCTTTGTGCGGAGAAAACGAGCGTATAGTTATTGTCGGTGGAGGCGGAACCTTAAACAGATTTATCAACGATACTGCCGAGCTTGAGAGATCACATCATATTATGTATCTGGCAGGAGGCAGCGGAAACGATTTTACTCATGATATCGGTGCAAAGTCCTACACCTTTGTTGAGCTTGATAAATACATAGGCGGCGGCATGATTCCGACTCCCGAACAGGACAGACTTGGGAAGGACGGGAAGCTGTAAAAAGTAATTTGAAAGCGTAAATTTGCTCCCTGTCTTGATTTTTGCTTGAAAGTATAGTATAATGTATGATAGAATTATTATAATTTTAAGATTGAAAGAAAGGGATTCAGCGTGAAAAATAAAATCGTACTTCTGCTGCTCCTCGTCGCTTGCCTGATCCCGTCGGCTGTGGCTTATTCGAGCTACCATAGTACAATTAATGCTCCTGTCGATGAAACAAACGCATCTTCTGTTTCGATTGACGATATCAATGGAAAAAGCTATACCCTTACTAAGGATACAGACGGCGAAGCTGCCGAACAAATGATAAAATACTTCATCGGAACCGTAAAGAATGCTCAGTCAATCGTGGCTCTTCCCGATTCACTCATGGGCGAAAAATTCTTTAAGGTCACTCTTTCAAGCGGAATTAAGGATGAGACGTACGAGTATTACTTTACAACAGACCCGACTACGTGTTACCTTCGTTCATCCGATGGTGCAACATACAAAATCGCCGAAGCTGATGCGGAAATGTTCATCACAAGTGAATACGCAGAAAGCCTTTACGGTGAAGCTGCAATGCCGAGACTGACTATATCAAATTCCTATGATGTTCAGCCTGATAACGCTATTTGGCAGTATAAGAACTATACAGGCTCTTTCGTTGATGCCGATACTACTGAGCTTGTATTTGACCATTTTGAATCATATGACCTTGAGGGTGGAATTGACCTTGCGTTTGATATAGCTCCCGACTTTTGTTCTGTGAAAATTACGGACGATGACGGAAACTTCATATACGATGGCACTCTCGCCGACCTTACTACATATAAAACAGATGATACAGGTCGTGTAAATATCGAGGTTCTTGCAAGATGGTATGAAGATCCGGCAAGAAACTTCTGCGGTGAGCTTGACTATAAGTTCTCATCTCTCGTAACTGCACCCGCTGAGTTCTATCTCGGTGTTCCGACAGTAGAAGCAGGAAAATTCACAGCTATAACCGCTCTTAACGTAACAAAACCTGAGAATATTAAGTTCTCTTCAACAATGAGTAGTGATATCACGCCGGTATTCTACATGGCTGATGAAAGTACCGCAGTTGGACTTCTCCCGATTTCTACCGATATCCCGTCAGGCGTTTATACTATCACATTCGTCTACGGCGGAACAACTCAGGAGACAAACATTACGATTGAAAACGGCGGCTCAAAGACTTCTAACTATCAGATGGCCGACTCCACTATAAGCACATACTTCACAGAAGAAAAGCTCAGTGCGTTCGATAAAATCGTAGAACAGATGGCTAAAACAGGTTCATCAACACGATACTTTGACGGTTACTTCCTTGAGGGTATATCAGGAAATTACAGCCTCCTCCGTGGATATGGCAGACAGATAACACTGAACGGTGCCTCAACTCCGTCTTATGTGAATAACGGTGTCGATTACAGTGCTGAAGCAGGTGTTGACGTTGTTGCAGCAAATGCCGGTGAGGTCGTTTATGCATCGAGTGAATGTGCATATGCCGGAAATATGGTCATTATCGAGCATGGCTACGGACTTAAAACATGGTACTACAACCTCGGATCTGTAAATGTTTCCGTGGGAGACAAGGTTCAGCGTGGTGACAAGATAGGTTCAACGGGCAGTACAGGCTTCACAGGAGTAACAGGTGCTCACATTGCAATGTCAGTCGGTGGAACCTTTGTATCTCCTTACGACACATGGAAAGACTCGTCCAACTATGGTAAAGTCATTATCGCCAAGATTGATGAATAATTTTCGGTAAATATCAACATAAAATTACTTACATAACCGTGCGTTGGGAAACCTTCGTGCGGTTTTTGTGAACTGAGGTAAATTATGATAAGATTCATAACAGGAAGAAGTGGCAGTGGTAAGAGCGAGATGGTTACAAATGAAGTCTGCCGACTGATAAACGAAACGGACAGGCAGGTCGTAGTCATAGTACCGGAGCAGGAAACCGCCGTTTGGGAACGCAAGCTCGCAGCAATTCTTCCACCTTCTTCAAATTTACAGCTTGAAGTAACGAATTTTACTAACCTTGCACGCTCCGTGTTCCGTGAGTATGGCGGACTTGCAGACAGCGTTATTGATGACGGTTCGAGAATCCTTATTATGTGGCGTGCAATGCTCAGTGTGTGGGACGAGCTGCGTGTATATAACAATCTCTCGTCACGTGAGGACAGATGTGTTCCGATAATGCTTCGAGCGATAGATGAGCTTAAAAGCAGCGGTATCACTCCCGAAAAGGCAGAAACAGCACTCGAAAAACTGATTCTTGACGAACAAAAAGACGAAAATAACAGTGAATCTGACGAAGAAAAGTCCGCTAAAAAGAGTAAATACGGTAGCTTTGGTGACAGACTTTCGGATGTTGTGTTGGTTTATGCGGCCTATAATTCGATTCTGCACGAAGAATATATAGATAAATCCGATGTAGAGGAAAAACTTGCAAAATGTATTGCCGAAAATCCGTATTTTGCGGGTAAGTCGGTGTTTGCTGATTCGTTTTTGTCATATACAAGCGGTCAGGAGAAAATTCTGCGTGAGATAATACGTACATCTGAAAATTTCACGGCAACAGTAATGACCCAGATGAAGAACACACATGATTTGTCTGAAAATGGTAATTCAACTGACAATGAAATGGAAACTGATACCAATAATGACGTGCTTGAGCCACAGTTTAATGAGACACACGAGACCCTGAAACGACTTGTTATGATTGCAAACCGACTCGGTAAGGACTATGAAGCCGTGGAACTCAGCGAAAACCAGAGACACAAAAATAATCCTGGACTCGAAGTTGCCGAAAAATACGTTTTTAGCTCGGATGTTGAAAATATTGAAGATATTCAGACAAAAAACGCCGAATTATACTCAAAAATCAAAGAAAAACAGCAGAACAACGTGGATTTCATACTCTGTCGTGACAAGCTGGATGAAGCAAAAATATGTGCGGCTGCGGTGAATCAACTTCTGAATGAGGGTTACGACTACAATGACATTGCGGTGGTTGCTCGTAACGTTGATGCATATAACGGTATAATTGATGCCGAACTTAGACAGCACGGCTACAATTGCTTCATTTCAAAATCGACAGGAGTTATGTTGAATCCTGCTGTGAGATTTGTTTGCACTTTGCTTAGCGTAGTGGCTGACGGATGGCAAAAAAATGATATTTTATCCTTTGCAAAAACAGGACTTGTGGAAATTACTACCGAATCCGAAGAAAATGAGGAAGTAGATTCACTTACAGATTATTCCATAATGTTGTTTGAGAATTATGTAAATACCTGGAATATCAACTCAAAAAAAAGCTATACCGAGGATGACTGGGGAATGAATCCCGATGGTTATAAAATTGGAATCACGGAATATGGCGAGAGAATCTTGAAAATCGTAAACAATGTCAGACGGCAGATTGCACAGGTTCTTGATGATTTTTCAACCGTATTTGATATTGAAAATGACGGTGCTGCGTATGTGTTGAATATTGCTAAAGGAATTGTCGAAACTGCCGAAAGAATCGGAATTGCAAACGGTATCAAACGAATCAGTGAAGCATATTCAGATTGCGGAATGCTCGAAGAAGCGGAGAAATGCGAGTCCGGATGGAAGATAGTTTGCGAAATTCTCGATAAAATGGTTGAATTTCTCGGTGAAACAAAGCTCGATGCAAGAAAATTCCTCGGACTGTTCAAACGTGTGGCACAATCAATGGATGTCGGCAGCATTCCGTCGGGAAGTAACGAGATTGCAATCGGAAATGCACAGGGTATACGACTTGAAGGAAAAAAGTGCATAATTATTCTCGGAGCTAATGAAGGGGAATTTCCGGGCGAAGCTAATGTAGGCAAGCAATATTTCAGTGACAACGACAAGATAAAGCTGGAATCTTATGGAATTGAACTTGGTGGCGATAATTCATCAGTGCTTGGTGCGAGAGAGTATTGTATGTTCTATCGAACGGTGAGTGCTGCCTCAGATAAGCTCATATTGCTCGGCGAAGAAAAGAAAGAATTGTCGTCGGCATCTCAAAAAATGGCAAAACTGATTTCATGTGATGTTAAACTCTCACGTGACCTTGATATTAATTATTTGGTGTATGATAGAAAAAGTGCCGAGGACTATCTTCTCGATAAAGCCACAAAAAACACACGTGAAATCATTGAAAAAGCCTTTGGGAGTGCGATAAATGGAGATATTAGTGCTGATAAAGATGAAACTCAGCATGACGATGATAGGATTGCCAATACCGAAAATAATGATGATATTTTATATCTTTCGCAGACGAAAATCGTTACTTATCTTCGTTGCCCATTTAATTATGCGTGCAAGTATGAAATGAAATTGAAACCACGTGCCGTCGGAGAAATGACACTTCCGGATATAGGTGTGATTATTCATATGATTTTACAGGAATATTTCACTGACAAATATAGACAAAACAGAAATGCAGATAATGAAAAATCACGTGAAGAGAAAATATGCGAAATAGTCGATGAAATTCGAACAAAAATAGAAAAAAACATCGACAAGGGAGATAGACAAAGCGAATATTTATACGTAAGAATCAAGCGACAGATGAATTTGTTTATCCGAAAACTTGAAGCTGAAATTGAAAGCAGCGGTTTTGAGCCAATCTATATCGAGAAAAAAATCGGTCGAGGTGGAATAATACCGATTGAATTTTGCTCAACAAACGGCCGTCGTGTAATAATTGAGGGAATCGCCGACCGTGTTGACGTTAAGTCGAATAATGAAAAAGCGTATCTGAGAATCATTGACTACAAGACGGGAAACAAGAGCTTTAAGATGGAGAACGTCGAAAATGGCACTGAGATTCAGCTTCTTATATATTTATTCTCAATTTTGAATGACGGAGAATTGTTGAAACAATACAACGGAATCAAGTTTGGCGGTGCAATGTACGTCTCTTACAATATGTCAAGTGCGAAAATCGACAGGAGTAATGATGCTGAAACGGCACTCATTGAAGCGGAGAAGAAGATAAACTTCAGCGGAATGCTGAATCATGAACTTGACACAGGAGAAAAAAACAAGTACATCTATATCGGTGAAAATGAACTTGGTAAAATCAGACAATCGCTTGATGATGAGATAAGAGAGGTCAGTGATAATATTTTACACAAAAACTTCGAAAAGAATCCGAGAGAGATTGATGGCTCAAATCCATGTGACTGGTGCGACAATGCATATATATGCAAGAGAAAGATGAGGAACAGCTGATATGGAATTTACGGAATCGCAAAGAAAAGCAATCGAATATGAGAACGGAAATCTGCTGATATCAGCTGCTGCGGGAAGCGGAAAGACTGCGGTATTGACTGAAAAAATCGCAAGATTAATTGCCGAAAAGGAATGCACAGTTGATGAATTACTTGTTGTTACTTTTACAAAAGCGGCGGCAAGCGAAATGAAATCGAGAATCAAGAAGAAGCTCACGGAAAAGAAAAATGAAATATCATACAGAAATAATGCATATCGTAAGTATATTGAGGAGCAAATCAGAGGACTGAACAGTGCTGATATTTCAACGATGGATTCCTTTCTGTATAAAAATTTACGTCGGTACTTTCCGCAGATTAATATCTCTCCGGATACAAGGATTGCATCCGAAAGTAGATAGAAGAGCTGGAAAAAAATGCAATGGAACGGGCGGTTAAGCACCAATTTGGCTGCGAAAATGCAGAAAAATACGCAAAATGGCTCAAGTTGTGCGATATAATCAGCAAAACTAAAGATACATCTCACCTGTGTGAAGAACTGCTCGGACTTGCGAAAGAAATGGAAAACAGTGGTGTTAGTGTTGGAAATATTGAGCAATACAATAATGGAAGCAAGTCAGATGCAGACAGCAAAATCACTAAAGCAACATACGGATTAGTGCAAGAATATACAAAAGAAATTGCAAATCACTATAAGAGAACATTGCAGAAACTTGAGTCTGACATTGAACTTGAAGATGAGGTGTACGAAAAATATCAGAAAAATATAACCTCGGATTTGGAGTTGTGCGACAGTCTCAATCATTGTTCAGAGCTTGAATTTGATGAAGCAAAGCATATTGTTTCGATGATCTCGTTGTCAAGAATAGGACGACTTGCTCCCGATAAAGTGACAGAAACCGCAAGTGTGTATAAAGCTGTACGTGAGCAATTACGTAAATCAATAGTAGAACTCAAAGATGAAATATACATTGGAGAGTGGAAAAATATACAAGAAGAGGAAACCGAAACTGCTGATATATCATTGGCTTTGTCGGATGTGTTAAGTGAATATTTCAGTATTCTTCATAATGAAAAAGTCAGAAAATGCTTGATGAGTTACAGTGATCTTGAGACTTTTTCAAAGCGAGTTCTGGAAAGCGATACCATATCACAGGAAATATCTGAGAAATACAAGTATGTTTTCATTGATGAATTTCAGGATACGAATGAGACGCAGGACTTTATTTTCAGGCAAGTCTCAAAAAATGCTTCAAGATTTTTAGTCGGAGATATCAAGCAGTCAATTTACAAATTTCGTGGAGCAGACCCAAGTGTATTCAATAACTACCGTAAGACATGGACTGAAATTTGCGAAAATACCGCAGAAAATGGGAATCACACCCTGTTTATGAGCGATAATTTTCGTTGTTCAAAGGAAATAATTGGTTTTACAAATCTTGTCACTGGAAAGTTATTTACGGAAAGCGATATTGAATATACAGAATCGGATGATTTAATATACGGACAGACTGAGAGCGATGTAAGAGAACCTGTTGAAATAGTGATTCTGAGAAAAGGCGAAATTCCTGAGGCTGAATTTGTCGCTCGAAAAATAAAAGAAATTGTTGGTAAATATAGTTCACAGCTCAAACGAAATATTGTGCCGAGTGATGTTGCAATTCTTATGAGAAGTCCGTCATCGCATGGAGAGAAATTTAAAGCTGCCCTAGAAGGAAGAGGTATAAAGAGCAAACTTCGCAAAAGTCAGCCGCTTGAAAATTCTCAGGTTGTAAAGCTGATAATCTGTTTGTTTGAAGTTATAAAAAATCCACTTGATGACGTATATTTAGCAGGAGCCTTGCTTAGTGAAATGTTTGGCTTTACAATAAAGGATATTACGGAACTCAAACAGCTGACGGGTGAAGAACAGCTCTTTGTTGCAATGAGAGCGTATACAGAAAATGCAAATAGGATTGAAGCGTTAACGGCCAAAATTAACAGATACACTGCTTGGATGAATCAGGAAAAGCAAAAATCCATATCAACTCTTCCATCAGTTTATGTGGAAAATTATGTAACTGAGAATCGAACTTTATTACTTGATTGCGTTGATGAAAAGTCAGAAGAAATTGAAGCATTGAACAGATTCACGGAGCTGATTGCAGAGTATTCGGCAAACGGAGGTAACGAGAGTCTGGATGAATTACTTGACTATCTGAATCTTGAGATAGTCAAAGACAGAAATTCCGACAACGATAATGATGTGAGTGATGCTGTACGAATTATGAGTATACATTCATCAAAGGGACTTGAGTTTCCTGTATGCTTTTTGTGCGAAACAGATAGAAAACGCTCAACTAAAGACGAAAGCAAGCCATTTTTACTTGATAAGGAACTTGGACTCGGAGCAAAGATTTCTGACTCGACAGGGCTTGGTGAAAAGTCTACCTTAAAGCGTGACATGATTGCAAAACGTAAAGCAAAGGAATCAACATTCGAAGAAATAAGAATGCTTTATGTTGCTATGACCAGAGCGAAAAATAAGTTGATTATTACCGGAACAGCTGCTGACCCGGAAAAAAAGAGACTTGAAGCTATGGCAAATGCTGACAATGTTGATGCAGTAGCAATGGGGAATACTGACAATTATCTCGATTGGATTTTAATGTGTACTGCAAACGATAGAAATGAAAGCTTTGGTAT
This sequence comes from uncultured Ruminococcus sp., assembly GCA_964438725.1. Classification (GTDB taxonomy): domain Bacteria; phylum Bacillota; class Clostridia; order Oscillospirales; family CAG-272; genus UMGS1696. The sequence goes on from CAYTLG010000009.1 coordinate 15,292, forward strand.
TCATGTAATTGGCAGAGAGTTAGACATTGTTGCAGAAGAATTTGTTGAAGAAGAAATTATAGCTGAAAGTGACAGTAATAATCCGGAAGCTGAGATAATCGAATGTTTGGCAAATATTAGTGAAAACAACGAAATAGTAACAAAATTGAATACACCACTTAAAGCTATGGCAGGTGAAGTTAGCGAAGATTTTCTCGATGAAAAGACCGAGAATGAGCAAGATTCTGCGGTCGAATCAGAAGAAAAAGCACTTGAAATGCCTAAATTTATCACGGGAGCGAACACATACACCGCAGCTGATAAGGGTACTGTTATGCATACATTTATGCAGTTTATGAATATAGAAAATCTGCGTAAAAATGGAATTGATGCGGAAATTACACGTATGATCGAGCGAAAAATCATATCGGTGAAAATGGCACAACTCATAGACAAAAAGCAGATACTAATATTTATGCACAGTGAACTGTATAAGTTTATGCTTGAAGCGGATTATGTTAAGCGTGAATTCAGATTTAATATAAACCTTCCTGCCTCCGAGTTTACAGCTGATGACAGAAAAAAGGAAATACTGGACAAAGATGGCAGCATTATTACGGTGCAGGGCGTTATCGACTGTATCTTCCGTGAAAAAGAGAGCGGAAAGCTGGTGCTGATAGACTACAAAACAGACGGATTTTCAGCTGAGGAATACAAGAACCGCAAATTAGCGTATGAAAAGCTGAGACTTGCACACCACGACCAGTTGAGTACATACAAGCGGATTTGCGAAAAAATTTATAATGAGGAAGTCGCAGAGACGTATATATACTCGACAGTATTGGGTGAGCTTGTGAAAATATAAAAAATAGCTTTCGGTTGAACTTGAATTGTTCGCAGCCGAAAGCTATTTTTGTTTTATGTAGTTTTATTCATCAAAGAATCTGAGAGTTTTGCATTCTCCATCATTGGAAACAACAGTATTTGGGAATATTTCCTTTGCTTCGTGAGAAAAATCGTGAGGATTCGGGAGTGAGGGGCTGTAATGTGTGAGCCAAAGTTCAGCACATTCGGCATCTTTCGCCAACTTAGCAGCACTTGCCATTGTCATGTGACCTGATTCTCTCGCTCTTGCACTTTTTTCAAGCTCGAACATACCCTCGCAGATGAGAAGGTCGGCATCGTCAGCCATAGTCGAGATTATTCCACACGGTCTGGTGTCGGTTGCAAATGTAACGTGAAGTCCACGGCGTGATTTTCCGAGTACCATATCGGGGGTAAATCCATCAATTTCTTCACCACGCTGGAGAATCGACCAGTATTTAAGCGGAACTTCATTCGCAATAGCCTTTTCTTTGTCAAATTTACCGCCGCGGGAGATTCTGATATCGTAGCCAAGGCAGGTGCAGGAATGACGAAGCTCAAAGGCTGTGACTGTAAAATTAAACTGGGAGAATGAATCAAAATCCGATAAAGTCTTTGTTATTATCTTAAACGGAAGCTCCGGAACTATCACAAGAAGTCCTTTGATAACGGCATCAAGCCCCTTTGGACCGTAGATGTAAAGCGGAGATGTTTTTCCTTCATTTCCCATTGAAAGGAGCAAACCGGGGAGTCCGCTGATGTGATCCGCATGGTAGTGAGTAAAGAGAATAATGGAAATTTTGCCCAAGGAAAATCCTGCTTTTTTAATGGAAAGCTGAGTTCCTTCGCCACAATCAATGAGCATTCCGACCCCTTCGTAACGGAAATAACAACAGCTGAGGAATCTATCAAGACTGGGAACTGTTCCTCCTGTGCCCGGGAGACAAACGTCTAACATTGGTTAACTCCTTATAATAATACAGTAAATAGAATGAATGAACGAAATTAATTTAAGCTCCAACGACCATATCGTATGAGTTTTCGATGACCTCGCCGTTGTCGGATTCATAAACAAGAGCGACTTTCATGCGTGTCTTAGGAGCGATATTTGCGGGAATTTCAAAAGAGTGTGTCTGACCCTTTGTATTTTGGTTGGCTTCGGTAGAGATATTGTCGATACCAACGAAATATTTCACGCCGTCAAGCTCAACTGTGGCTGTGATTGTACCACAGGATGAAATCTTTCCGTCGTTGAGAAGCCATGTTTCAAACACGCAAGGCTGACCTGCATCCCATGAGAATTTGGTGAATCTTGCGGAGGGAGTGATATTTCTGAGAGAATCCTTTACCGCATAGTAGCCGGGCTTGATTATGTTCGGATATGCGATAAGAGAGTTGTTTGCGGCACACTTCCACGGTTCGCACCAGCACCAGTTTATAGCCATAGCACAAAGCGGTTTCTGTCGGCGAGCTTCCTCGAAAATTGCTTTGTATCCAACCTGCTGGAGCCAGTTTGAGGTTTCAACAAGTGCTTCAAGTGAACTTATATCACCGAAACGGTCGAGTGTCTTGAGACAGAGCCATGCTTCTTCACCGTTCCATGCCCAGAATGCGTGGTGAGCCTGCCATACTCCACCCGGTTTAGGCGGGAAAAGCTCGTCCTCGGGGATAAAGCTGCGTAAATAATCAGCTGACGGAGTTGACGGAATACCAAATTCTGTGTAAGCCGTAGCCTCGGTGCTTGAGAACAGTGTGAACTGGTCTACACCTGTCGTGGGGTCAAGGAAAGTATAACCACCGTGCTTCATGCCCCAAATAGGTGAAGTGGGATTATACGGAATTTCGGGAGCAAGTTCGAGAGTAATTGAGTTGAGAAGTCTGAGTGCGAGTCGCTGATCAGTCATTCCCGACCATGAGTTGAACAACTCGTTTCCACCGCACCAGATTGAAATGCACGGATGTGAGCGGAGCTTTAGAACGATAGCGGTTGCTTCCTGCTTCAGGGTGGTAAGATAATCAACGGAATCGTAGTAGTCGTTGCACGCCAGAGGGAATTCAAACCATATCATGATACCGTATTGGTCGCAGAGTGAGTAGAATTCTTCTTTCTGACAGCCTGTACCACCCCAGCAACGGAGTATGTTCATGTTTGCGGCGTGTGCAAAGCGGATGTTTTCCTCATATTTTTCACGTGTGAGAGTACCTGTGAATATATCCTGGTTTACATAGTTGGAACCCTTTGCAAACACGTTTATACCGTTAAGAGTGAGCTGTGCCGGAGGATATGCACGTGATTTCGGGAATTTCTGAGGTTCAACGAATCGACCTGTATTCATAGTAAGCTCGATTCTGCGGAAGCCTACGTATTTTTCAACGGTATTTTCGCCGAGCTTGACTGTGTATTTGTAAAGATTCGGTTCGCCGTAGCCATTACACCACCAAAGCAGGGGAGAGTCAACAACAGTTTCAAAAACTCCGTTGACTGTGGTTCCGTGAGCAACGACTTCACCGTTTGGAGCGTAGACATTAACCTCAGCAGCCTTTTTTACATCTGATGTGATAGTGAGCTTTGCGGATGAAAAATCTTTTTCAAGGGAATAACGAGCTTCTGTACGGCCGATGTAATTATCGTCACGGGATTCGATGTAGCACTCGTCCCAAAGACCTGACGGAATTACCCTTGGATGCCAGTCCCATTCATACGCAACGGGCGGTTTGCAGCACTGTGCAGCCTGGTTTCTGTCCATAGGCATACCTTCGAGCATCGGGTGCGGATGAATCTTTATGCAGAACTCCATACCTTTTTCAAGCGGATGACCGAACAGCTCTTCTGAAACATCGTCAAGGCAGATATCAACACGGGTGAACATACCCTCGTGTGTGTAGAATTCCTTACCGTCAAGAATGAGCGTCCAGATATAGTCGATTCCTTCTGTCACAAACCAGAGCTTTTCATCATCGTTTCTGACAAAATCGAGTGTGGTTTTGTAGAACCATGTGTATGGCTCAAGTTGAACCATTTTCTTATGCTCCATGCCATAGTTGACATCGGACACAAATTCAGGATGAGCTGTTATATAATCGAGCTGTACGTTACCCGGAACAGAGGCAGGGAATGGCGGACAGTTAATATCAGGTGAGTAAGCAGAATACTTTTGATAGAATCTCATAAGCGAACCTCAATTGCTCAGATATTTTAAATATACAAAAATTGTTAAATACAGGAAAATAAAAACTCCCCGAGGTGTCGTTTCAAAACAAACGTATAGAAACCCTGCTCTCGCAAGGACGGTGCCCTCTCCGGCGGTTCGTGCTCCCAGCATCCTGTCGAAGCGGTGGTGCGGAATGCATCTCACGGCGACGGAGGGAGGTCTGCAAACCTCACGTCGGAAGTCCAGGCTCCTTTTTACTCTTTGTGGGTTTTTACGTTCATTTCTATTTCGTACACCACAGGGAGCTTTTCCTGCGGATTAATTATCAGTCCTCATCGTAGAGGATGTCGGAAAACTCGTCATCGAAAATATCGGCGATTTCGTCAAATTCTTCATCGTCTTCGATGGTTTCGAGAATATCTTCTCCGTCCTCATCAACGGAACACTTGAGGATAACATATTCGCTGCTTTCCTCTTCGCCGTCTTCATTTACGGGGATGAGAGCTTTGTAAACTTCACCGTGGTGTTCAAGAGTACCGAGGAGAGCAAAGTGAAGTTCATTGCCTTCCTCATCGGTGAGAGTATATATTTCGGGATCGTACTCTTCGTTTTCTTCGATCTCGTTTTTCTTATCGAAGAGTCCGTCGTTCTTATCCATTATGTTTCTCCAATCAAAGTCATATTTATCTTACGTAACAATTGTACACGAAAATGCTTGATTTGTCAAGGGGGATTTAGTGATTAAGCGTAAATAGTTGCATAATTACTTCTTGTTTTCCTTGCGGTCAAGTCTTAGCATACCCACGATTATCGAAGTAAATACGAAGATTTCGTTCAGAACTCCACCGAGATTTGCCTGCATAAGGTGGTATGTAAACCAACAGGGAGCGGAGGGAAGTGTGAACAGTCTGGTTTTGGCTGTGTCACCTGCCGAGAATGAATAAATCGTAGCAAGTGTACCGATAAGGGCGAGAATGTCGTAAAAGCCTGTGTAGGTTACTACAACGAGGATAGTCGCACTTACGAGGAACAGCGGAACCCAAAACTTTTTTCTTGCCCATTCGTATTTTTCGGCACAATAATAAACCGAAAGTCTTATAAAGGCGTGTACGTTAAGCAGGAAACCGACCGTAGCACCTTTTAATCCGAGATTGAGCATCCATATTACCGAGGCGATAAGCTGCCAAATAATGAGCTTTTTGGGGGATTTCATCTGATAGCATACGATATTGCAAAGCAGGGCGAGAATACCGAATGCCTGTGCCAAAAGCTCCATAGGGGTCAGCTCAGGCAGAACCGAGAGAAGTGCGGGGACAGAAATAATTGTTGGAGATATCATTTTTTACCTATTTCCGCTTGACAGAATCAAAAATTACTGCTCCAGATTTGATTTGAAGCTGTCGAGGGTCTTGTCAAGCATTTTTTTAGAAACTTTATAGAATTTGTTGTAGTTGGATGTGAAGTTGATGTTGTCAGCTGCGAGAGGGTCAAGGAACACGCTCCTGAGCATGAAGTTACCGAGAGTGTTGTCGTATGCTACGGCGAAGGGTGAGCAGATAGAGTCATGGATAAGGTCTATCATCTTAGCATCATCAAGACCGTCTGCATATTTAACCTTAAGACCGTCATCATAGAATGCGGGCATTACGCTCTTTGAGGTTTCACGAGAGAATACTTCAAGGCAGGTAAGAACGAAGTCAAGTTCATCGCCTACAATTGTAGAGGGGATGGCGCCGATTTCACTTGTGTCGTGGAGGGATGTACTGTAATTTGCCTGAGCTTCATCGAACTTAGGGTAGGGGATAACACCCATGGAGAATTCGATTTCACGGAGGTTTTCAAAGTCACCGAGACGGCTATAACCCATTATGAGAGTCTGAGCGTTAGCAAAAGCTGTACGGAGTGAGGGAATATCGCCGTGAGAAGTGTAAGTACCATTGGAGTAATAGAGAGAATGCAATTTGTCAAGAGCTGCTACGGAGTATTCGTTGTTGAATGCGAAGTCAACAGTGTCGGCGGTTCTTTCAACAAAGTTAATGTCAAGACCGATAAGTGTAGGAATACACGAGCCCCACATACCAACGCAGGAGTAACCGAATGTATCGCTTGCACTAACCTTACCGTCACCGTCAGAGTCAGTGTACATTTCGTTGACTATTCTGGTCATTTCATCGATAGTCCACTTGCCCTCGAATACGAGATTGTTGATAAGTTCGCCGTCGTTGTATACGTCGTTGAGCATATCTTCATTTACGTAAAGAGTATGGCAGGAAGCAAGAGCATCGGTGAAATAGTCGCCTACGAGAAGATACATACCACCCTCAATGAACATAAGGTCGTTCATAGCATCGGAGTACCAGTAGCTCTTTTCAAGGTCAAGGATTTTGTTGTTATAGATATTTGCGAGGAAGCCGGAGGAGGATATATTAGCAAAAGCACGGATATCGTTAGCTGCTAACTGCCACTCGGAGTCGCCTGACTGGATCTGTAATTTAATCTGAGTTGCGGCACTGTTCATGTCGTAGGGAGCTTCTACAAAGTTAAGTGTGATACCGAGCTTATCCTGGACGAGAAGGTTTCTTTCGTGAACAGCGTCGTTGATAGCCTCACCTGTGTATTCGCCTGTACCTCTGATGAAACGGTCACCATTGGTAGCGTCGTTTGTGTCAACAGATGTGTAAACTGTGAATGATTTTCCACCGTAGTCAACGCCCTCGAAAGGATCGGGTTCTTCTGTTTCGGCTTCAGTTGCCGTTTCGTTTTCGGATTCTGAGGTGGGATTTACAACATTGGGTGTAGTGTCCGCTGTGGTTTCGTTTCCGCCTTTTTCAGAGCATGACGTGAGAAGTGTGCATGATGCCAAAAGCACACAAAGGATGAGGGATAAGGTTTTTTTCATTGTGATGTACCTCCATTGGTATATATGATATTGTCACGGGGTTTAGTATTCCTGTGGTAAAATAGGTCTGAATTTCTCAATGGGATATAGTCGCTGGGGAAACATATAATGAATTAACTTAATTAAAATAGAGTGTTACGGCAAAAACAGTTATCGTATCCATTATATCAAAAATAAGCAGAGGTGTCAATAATATTATGTGCAAAAAAACAAAAAGACGAAGAACCAAAGCGGAACTTCGTCTGTGAGTTTATTCTTTTTTGAATTTAGTCCTTGAGATACTTCTCCGCACAGGCTACCTTGATACATGAGCAGAGGATTTCAATTGCCTTTTCAAGCTCATCAAGTTCGGGGTAGGAGGGAGCGATTCTGAGGTTTGAGTTGTAGGGGTCACGACCATAGGGGTATGTTGAACCTGCATTTGTGAGAGTTACACCTACTGAACGGGCAAGTTGGTATACACGTCTTGCACATCCCTCAAGCACGTAAAGACTGATGAAATATCCACCTCTGGGTTCTGTCCAGTGAGCGATATCAAGACCATCGAGATTATCATGGAACAGCTTTTCAACCAGCTCAAACTTAGGACGGAGGATAGCGGCGTGATGTCTCATGTGTGCTTTTATTCCATCGGCATTACCGAAGAATTTAACATGACGCATCTGGTTTATCTTATCGTAGCCGATAGTCTGTGTTGCGATAATGGGGCGTATCTGTTCAAGGTTCTTGTCGGAGGCTGCCATTATAGCAAGTCCTGAACCGGGGAAGGTTATCTTTGAAGTTGAAGCGAAATAGAAGATATTGTCCTCTGTGCCGTATTCTTTTGCAAGCTCGAATATATTCGCAAGCGGAACAGATTCGTCGTAAAGCTCATGAACAACATATGCGTTATCCCAGAATATACGGAAGTCGGGAGCGGCTGGCTTCATCATTGCAATCTGCTCAACGATTTCATCGGAATATGTGATTCCTTCGGGGTTGGAGAACTTCGGAACACACCACATACCCTTAACTGACGGGTCGGAGCAAGCGATATTGTATACTTCTTCCATGTCGGGACCGTCTGCGTTCATCTTTACGGGAACCATTTCGATGCCCATTGTACGGCAGATTGTGAAGTGTCTGTCATATCCGGGGGAGGGGCAGATAAACTTGATTCTACCCTGACGGCACCACGGTTCATGACCACCTGCAACACCGAACAGCATAGCACGTACTATTGTATCGTACATTACGTTAAGTGAGGAGTTTCCGAGAACGAGAATGTTCTTTGCGGGTATGTCAAGAAGGTCACTGAACAGCTTTTTTGTTTCCGGAAGACCGTCAAGAATACCGTAGTTACGGCAGTCAAGTCCACTGGCACTGAAGCAGTCTCCTCTGTCGCTTATGATGTTGAGCATACCCGATGAAAGGTCAAGCTGTGCCTGATTGGGTTTTCCTCGTGTAAGGTCAAGCGTGAGGTTCATTTCCGACCATTTGTCGAGCTTTTCATGTTCTTTGTCGAGAACTTCCTGAAGCTCACCTAGGCTCATTTCAGCAAAGGTCTTTCCGTAAACTGACTGCATATGTGTTTCCTCCGATAAGGTGAATTTTATGTGGTAAAATGAAACTGCGAGACGATATTTATTCAAAAAACTCGATTATAAACATCAACTAAACTTGAAAGGTGAAACATTTAAGCTTGTCTCTTGCAAATCACACTCTTATTATATTCCATTCTCATGAAAAAAACAATAGGCTTTGGCAAAATTTCAAAATAATTATCATTTTATTCTTATATAAGAGCAAGTTTTATTGTATAATTGTGCAATGTTGTGCCATGAGTGACAATATAGCTGATATCGGAGGTGTTTTTATGGCTCAGAGAGACACGAATCCCTACAAATATTCGGATTCAAACAAAAGATACATGACCTATGACTGGTATCTGAAAAAAAGATTTGGAGGAAAGGTTGCAAAGGTATCGCTTGATATAGGAACAACCTGCCCGAATCTTGACGGAACCAGAGGACACGGTGGCTGTATATACTGTCTGAGGGGAAGCTCGTCCGCTGTCGGAGATGATATTGCAGAGCAGTATGCACGTGGATGTGAGATAATGTCACGCAAATGGAGACCTGTCGGATTCATACCGTATCTTCAGTCGAATACGAACACATATGGGGATATAAAACGGCTTGAGAGTGTATATGACACTGCATCGGAGCTTGATGGAGCGGTAATGCTTGATATTGCGACACGTGCCGACTGTCTCGGTGATGATGTGCTTGAGCTTTTGTACAATACTGCAATGAAAATTCCGCTGACAGTGGAACTTGGACTTCAGACAACTAATGACAGAACCGCAGAATTAATTAACCGCTGTCACACCTTTGATGAATTTAAAACGGGATACGGCAGGCTCTCTGAGGTGGCATGTCTTGTAAACGAGAAAATACCGCCTGAGGATTTCATCGGCAAAAGATTTACGATAGCGGTACATCTTATAAACGGACTTCCGAACGAAAACAGAGAAGAAATGTTGCAGAGCATACTTGACACGGCAGAGTTAAAACCTGATATTGTTAAGATACATTTAATGCACGTACTTAGCGGAACCGCACTCGGAGATATGTACGAGCGTGGGGAATATGTTCCGCTTGAGAGGGACGAGTATGTTAGTATTGTGTGTGATCAGCTTGAGCTTCTTTCTCCCGAGACTGTTATAGGCCGTATTACGGGGGACGGAATGGCTGACTCACTTCTTGCACCGATGTGGAGCAGACGAAAAACAGAGGTTGTGAACGAGATCGACAAGGAACTGTTCACACGAGGCTCTTACCAGGGAATGAATTATAAAAAATAAAAAAACGGCATTCACCGTCGTAATGATATTCGGGTGAGTGCCGTTGTTTTTTTTATTTCTTTGTTGCAAGGTGAGTGAGAAGTCCTGTCATAATCAAAAGGAACACTGCTACGATAACGATTTCTGCCGAAGACGGTACATAAACGAGCTGCATCATGGTATAATACTTCCTTTCTCTTTATCTCGGTTATATTATATCATGGTGTTCACAATTTGTCAATAGTCGGGCTTGAAAATATTAATAAAACAATGGGAATATTTTAACTATGAGTTTATATTCGGTACTAAATTAGTCTTCGTAAAGCTCAAATGTGATTTTTCTTGTAGGGACGTCGGTGTCAACGAGCTTTGCCTTGAGAGGTGTTCCAAGCTCATAGGTCTTTCCGCCGTAGTACAGTGTCATCATGTCGGGATTTGTCTTTGAGTTGGGAAGTGTTATTGCGGGAATGAAGCCTTCAACGAGGTTATCACACTCAACGAACATACCGCTGCGGATAACGGAGGATACCTTTACGTCAAATACCTCACCGAGCTTAGGCTGCATATAGAGAGTCATGTAAAGATCCTCTATATCACGCTCTGCATTGAGTGCAACTATTTCGCATTCAGTGGAGGAGCTTCCTCTTTCCTCTGCAACAGTGCCGAGTTCGGTAACTGCGTGAGGCATATTTGTAATATCCGTTGTGAAATCAAGCTGCGAGAGACCTGTGTTTTCGATAACTGTTGTAATTACAGTGTGAACGAAGGTGTCGGGGTAACGTCTGATCGGAGAAGTGAAGTGGCAGTAAGTTTCCGCACCAAGACCGAAGTGGGGGAGACATACAGCCTGATATTTTGCCTTCATCATGGAGCGGAGCATCATTTTTGATACGGACTCCTCGATACCCTTGTCTCTTGCTTCATTCATTATTTCCATGAGAGCAATGCTGAGCTGGTGAGCTTCTTCTGCCTCCTGAGCATGGAATGTGCTGAGACCTACGTTGTGTGCAAAGGTGATGAAGCTCTCTCTCTTTTCATCGGAGGAAATTTCATGAGTTCTGTACAGGCAGGGAAGTGAGAGTTTTCTGAGAACCTCTGCAACACCCATGTTAGCCTGAAGCATGAACTGTTCAATCATCTTTTCTGCATCTCCACGTTCACGCTTGATAATGTCGATAGGCATGGAGTTTTCGTCAACGATAATGATGGGTTCGCAGTCTTCAAGCTCCATTACACCCTTAGCTTCCTGGAGTGCGGAGAGCTTTTTGTACATCTCGTGCATATCCTCAAGCATGGAAAGTACAGGAGCATATTTTTCTCTGTATTCACTGTCGGGATTGTTCCATATATCGTTTACTTCATCGTATACACCACGTACTGTGCTTCTTATCATTGACTTGAACACACGGGTGCTTTTTCTGTTTCCGTTTTCATCGAGAGTGATTTCGGCGGAGAGGGCGTACTTGTCCTCGCCTGCATTAAGTGAGCATACACCATTTGAGAGGATTTCGGGGAGCATAGGAACTACCTTATCGGTGAAGTATACGCTTGTTCCACGAAGTCTTGCTTCCATCTCAACGGGAGTACCCTGACGGACATAGTTTGATACGTCTGCGATGTGAACACCGAGAATCCAGCCGCCGTCGATTTTTTCGAGAGATACAGCGTCGTCAAGGTCCTTTGCACTTGCACTGTCGATAGTGAGTATGAGCTTGTCACGGAGATCATGACGTTTTCCGAGAACAAGAGGCTCTGAAGCTGCTCTTTCTGCGTCTGCAAGAACAACAGGGTCGAACTCTGTGCGGATACCTGACTGATAAAGAACGGCGGAGTAGTTTGCATCACGTGTAAGAGCGGAGCCGAATACCTTGGAGAGCTTACCCTTTGTATCAAAGTACGGCATATCTGCGGGGCCTCTTACGGTGATGGAGCGTGTTCTTGTGAATGCTTCTTCGCCTGAGGGAACGACCTCGACCTTTTCCATATCGTGAGCATCTGCGTTTTTTACATCCTCATCGGAGATATATACGTTGACACCCATTCTTTTGTTGTCGGGAACAACGTATGAATAACCCTCGAATCTGCCCTGCGGAGGAACTACATGAAGTGTACCGATAATAGCCTTTACTCCTGCTTCAACGGCAACGACTGTACCTTCCGGTGAACCTTTTTCGCTCATTCCGAGGATGTTTACCGTAACATGGTCGCCTGTCATAGCACCCTGAGTATCCTTGGGGGAGATGAACACATCGGCTATACCGTCTGTCGCATATTCTTCATCGGGTACAACAAAGCCGAATCCACGTCCGCTGTACGAGAAAGTACCCTGTATCTTCTTTACGACATTCTTTTTCGGAAGTTCTCTTACCATGGATGTACCACGCTGGTTACGGTATGAGCCTGTGTTTGAGTTTGAACGTGAAGATGAACCGGAGCGTGAGGAATAACCACCGCCCATTGTAAAACCGCCGCCACGGACATTCATAGCACCGTTTTTACCGCCTCTTCCGTTCATGAGTGATTTTATTTCTTTTGATGTTTTTGTTTGTTTAGCCAATTCTGACTCCTTTATATCTGACTTTTAATATTCTGCGGAGATAGCCCTGAATTATGTATCGGCAAAAGAAAAAGCGGAACTGCATAAGTCCCGCAAAGTTCTCCGAAAATTATTCTGTTGCGGCTTCTGTATCGGCCTGTACTCACGTGACTTTGGCACTGAGCGTTAAATCGTATATCGTACCTGATTACTGGATAAGATAAGCAACAAGTACAAGTACAACGAAAACGATGGATACAACGGTAGTGAGCTTAGAGAGCTTTTTCTCAAAAGTCGAAGCCTTGGACTTACCGAAGAAAGTTTCAGAACCGCCTGCGATAGTACCAGAGAGGTTGTTCTTACTCTTGCCGGACTGCATAAGAACTGCGACGATGAGGAATACAGCTGCGATTATTAAAACTATACCGATAGCAATTTTCATGATTGAGCCTCCGTAATTTTTCTACTTAGCCTTACTATTGTACCACAAAGAAATCTGAAATGCAATAGTTTAAAGAAAACTTTTTCGTCAGTTGTGGCGGTTTTTCTCCCTTTATATTAAGTATAGTCAATAAAAAAGCACCGTTTCTTTTCCGTGCTGTCACGGTGTCCTGAAACAGTGCCTTGTTTTCGTTATTTAGCGTAATCTATCGTGCGACTTTCACGTATCATGTGAACCTTGATCTGACCGGGATATTCGAGCTCATCCTCAATCTTCTTTACGATATCGTGTGCTATAAGTACCATCTTGTCATCGTCAACAATTTCGGGCTTGACCATTATGCGTATCTCACGACCTGCCTGGATAGCATATGATTTTTCAACGCCTTCAAATTCATTGGCAATCTCTTCGAGCTTTGTGAGTCGCTTTATGTAGTTTTCGAGGTTTTCACGTCTTGCACCGGGTCTTGCGGCTGAAATAGCGTCCGCAGCCTGTACGATGAGAGCGGTAATTGACTGTGCTTCAACATCGCCGTGGTGAGCTTCAATCGCATTGATGATTTCCTTGGATTCCTTATACTTACGTGCAATTTCAACGCCGAGCTGAACGTGCGAGCCTTCAACCTCCTGCGTGAGTGCCTTACCTATGTCGTGGAGAAGTCCCGCACGCTTTGCAACCGTTGAGTCAACACCAAGCTCATCTGCGAGAACACCTGATATGAGTGATACTTCAACGGAATGTGCGAGTACGTTCTGACCGTAACTTGTTCTGAACTTGAGTCGTCCGAGGAGTTTTACAAGTTCGGGATTGATTCCGTGGATTCCTGTGTCGAATGTAGCTCTTTCACCTGCCTGACGGATGATGACATCAACTTCCTTACGAGCCTTTTCGACCATTTCTTCGATTCTTGCGGGGTGGATTCTACCGTCGGAGATGAGCTTTTCGAGTGCGAGTCTTGCTACTTCACGGCGAACGGGGTCAAAGCTGGAAACTGTGATAGCTTCCGGTGTATCGTCGATTATGAGGTCAACTCCTGTGAGTGTTTCAATTGTGCGGATGTTTCTTCCTTCACGTCCGATGATACGACCCTTCATTTCTTCGCTGGGGAGGGGAACAGCGGATACTGTAATTTCGGATACATGGTCTGCTGCACATCTCTGTACGGCAAGAGCAATGATATCACGTGCTTTTTCGTCTGCTGTGGCTTTAAATTCATCTTCAAGCTCTACGATACGCTTTGCTTGTCTGTGCTTGATTTCTCCGTCAAGCTGTTCTACAAGACGTGTGGTAGCTTCTTCTGCGGTCATTCCTGCGACCTTCTGAAGCTCTGCGTACTGTTCTTCCTTGAGCTTTTCTATGCTCTCGTTGAGTTCTGTTGTTTCCTTGAGCTTCTTTGTGAGGTTTTCATCCTTCTTTTCGAGGGCATCGGTCTTTCTGTCGAGAGTTTCTTCCTTTGACTGAACTCTGCGTTCCTGTCTTGTAAGCTCACTTCTACGTTCGTTGAGTTCAAGCTCAAATTCGTTCTTTGTTCTGATGATTTCGTCCTTGGCTTCGAGCAGGGCTTCCTTTTTCTTGTTTTCGGCGGATCTGATACCATCCTCGAGAATTTTACGTGCCTGTGCTTCTGCCGAGCCGATTTCAGCTTCTCCAACCTTTTTACGATATACAACGCCGAGTGCAAATCCGCACGCACAGCATACCACGCCGGAGATCAGGGCTGCGATAATAGGTCCCATCTCGCACCTCCTTTTACCTTCTGTAAATTTTTTCTGCATTTGATTCACCTTTTAAGTAATACTGATGTAAATGAATGTACTTTTGAGATATGTCATCTGTCGTATGGGGGCATATATAAGT
>CAYTLG010000010.1:0-24415 GCA_964438725.1 uncultured Ruminococcus sp.
TTTTTTTGTTTTTTTGTTGTATTGCATAAACGAATGTGATATACTATTATATATTGTGTTACCCGCCATTATTATGCGATAACACACGGAGGTATAAAATTTTATGATTTACGACGTTTTAATTATCGGAGCCGGATGTACTGGTGTAATGACCGCTCGTCTGCTTTCTGAGTACAAGTGCAGCGTCGCTGTTGTCGATATGGCATCTGATGTGGCTATGGGTGCTACATCCGCAAACTCTGCCATCGTTCACGCAGGTTATGATGCAAAGCCCGGCACTCTCAAGGCAAAGCTCAATGTCCGCGGAAACAAGCTCATGAAGGATCTCGCTAAGCAGCTTGGCGTTGAACTCAAGGAAGTTGGTTCCCATGTTATAGGTTTTGGTGACGAAGACCTTGAACACCTCAAAGAACTTCTCAAGAGAGGTCAGGAAAACGGTGTTGAAGGACTTGAAATCATCTCCGGCGACAAGCTCCGTGAGATGGAACCCAATGTTTCAGCTGAAGCTACCGCTTCTCTTTGGGCTCCCACTGCCGCTATTACCTGTCCCTATGGTATCACCATTGCAGCAGCAGAAAATGCAGCTACAAACGGTGTAAAGTTCATCTTTGACTTCAAGGTAAGCGGATGCACAACTGTTGGTGATGTTCACTACGTAAGCAATGGTGAAACTACTGTTGCAGCTAAGTATGTTGTTAACTGTGCAGGTGTTCACGCTGTTGAAATCGCAAAGATCCTCGGCGAAAACGACTTCCCCGTAAGCATCATTCCCAGAAGAGGCGAATACATGATCCTCGATAAGGCTTGCGGTGACACAGCTAACTCCACTCTCTTTGTATGTCCTTCTTCCAGAGGTAAGGGTATCCTCGTAAGCCCCACAGTTGACGGCAACGTAATTGTTGGTCCTAACGCATATCCTATCGAAGACGGTGACGACAAGAGCACAACCGCTCCCGGTCTCGATGAAATCAGCGAAGGTGCAAAGCGTATCGTTCCCACAATCAACCTCAGACAGGTTATCACATCCTTCTCTGGTGTTCGTCCTACACCCGATACATATGACTTCTATATCAAGTGCTCCGAACAGCTCCCCAATGTTGTTCATGCAGTAGGTGTTGAATCTCCCGGATTCGCAGCATCTCCCGCAACAGGTGAATATCTTGTAGAGCTTCTCGGCGAGGCAGGACTTGAACTCGTTAAGAAGGATAACTACATCCCCACAAGACGTGCTGATGGCAATCACAAGCAGTGGAATAAGCTCACAGATGAAGAAAAGGCTGAGGCTTGCAAAAAGAACAGTGCTTACGGTAAGATAATCTGCCGTTGCGAAACTGTTACCGAAGGCGATATTCTCGATGCTCTTGAAGCTCCCATTCCCGCTGTAACTGTTGACATGATGAAGAAGCGTCTCCGTTCAGGTATGGGTAGATGTCAGGGCGGTTTCTGCTCACCCAGAGTTGCCGACATCATCGCTCAGCACACAGGCAAGACTCTTGACGAAGTAACAAAGCACGGCGGAGAGTCATGGCTCGTAGTTCCCCGTGACGGAAGCGATAACGGAGGTAACAAATGACACACAAAAAGCTCATTATAATTGGTGGCGGTCCTGCCGGTCTTTCCGCAGCCGTTTCCGCATTTGATAACGGTATCGCAGCTGAAGATATCCTCGTTCTCGAACGTGATACAGAAGCCGGCGGTATCCTTAACCAGTGCATTCACGCAGGTTTCGGTCTCCATCGTTTCGGCGAAGAACTTTCCGGTCCTGAATATGCAGGCAGATTTATAAAAATGGCTAACGAACGTGGTATTCACGTTACAACAAACGCTATGGCTCTTTCCGTAACTAAGGACAAGGCTGTATCTTTTGTATCTCCCGAAACAGGCTACACCACAGTTACCGCTGATGCTGTTATCCTCGCTATGGGATGCCGTGAAAGAACACGTGGTGCATTAAATATCCCTGGAACACGTCCCTCCGGTGTTTATACCGCAGGTTGTGCTCAGAGATACATAAACATCGAAGGCTATATGCCCGGTAAGAAGGTAGTTATCCTCGGTTCCGGTGACATTGGTCTTATCATGGCAAGACGTATGACTCTCGAAGGTGCAGAAGTTAAGTGCGTATGCGAACTTATGCCTTACTCCGGCGGTCTCCGTAGAAACATCGTACAGTGCCTTGACGACTTTGGTATTCCGCTCAAGCTCTCTCACACCGTAACTCAGGTTCACGGTAAGGACAGAGTAACAGGTGTTACCATCGCAGCTGTTGACAACGCAAAGAAGCCCATCCCTGGAACAGAAGAATATATCGAATGTGATACACTCCTTCTCTCCGTAGGTCTCATTCCCGAAAATGAACTTACAAGAGGTGCGGGCATCACTCTCGACAGAATGACAAACGGTGCTGCTGTAAACCAGTTCCGTGAAACAGAAGCTGATGGCATCTACTCCTGCGGTAACGTACTTCACGTACACGACCTCGTTGACTATGTTTCCGAGGAAGCAGCTATCGCAGGCGAAAACGCAGCTAAGAAAATACTCGACAAAACCGAAGATTGCGTAAAGAAGATCACAGTTACAACAGGCAACGGTGTTCGTTACACAGTTCCCGAAAGACTTGACCTTACCGCAGAACCCGATAAGCTCAGAATCTTCTTCCGTGTTACAGACATCTACAAGAAGGTACAGCTCATCGTTGAGACAGGTTCAGGCGAAGTTCTTGTCAAGAAAGCTAAGAGTGCAGTAGCTCCTGGCGAAATGGAATCTCTCGAAATTCCCGCAGAAAAGCTCGCAGCACTTGCAGGTTCTGACGAAACAACAATCAAGGTCTATATTAACGAGATCGGAGGCGAAAAGTAATGAGTGAACTGATAACAAAAGAACTTACCTGTGTCGTTTGTCCCGCAGGTTGTAAGATTACGGTTACTCTCGAAGACGGACAGGTAAAGGACGTAAGCGGATTCACTTGCGTCAGAGGTAAAAAGTACGCTGAAAGCGAAGTTACATTCCCTGTAAGAACACTCACCTCCACAGTTTCCGTTACAACAAAGTCCGGTAAGAAGCTACTCCCCGTTCGTACAGACAAGCCGATTTCCCGTGAAAAGCTCTTTGAAGGTATGGATATCGTTCGTGCTACAAAGCTCAACGCTCCCGTAAACACCGGTGACGTTGTAGTTGCAAACTTCACAGACGAAGGAATCAACCTCATCGCTTGCAAGGATATAAAGTAATTTAATATAAGTATACAAAAAAGCCTCCGTGTAGCAAATTCTACACAGGGGCTTTTTTTATCACAATTTTTGAAATTGGTTACGGCATATCATTCACTACTCTGTCGGTAGGTGTTTTCAATGTAATGGCATATACAGTACTTACTTGCAATGGGTCTGTTTCCATAGGCATTCCATCATAGTACACAACGATTTCATCACCGACAACAAGGTCTGTATAACTATCTGTGTTTTCTACACTCAATGGTACTAACCAATTTGAGCCGTTACCATCAGCTGTCTCGGAATACATAATGATATAATCGCTATGCATCTCTTGCACAATTCCGGTTACACTGGGTTTGTTCGCAATAATGTAGTCCATACTATTGCTATTGCATCCGAACAAGCATAACACACATACCGCTACTAAAACCAATGCTATGTACTTTTTCATGCACTCACGCTCCTTTCCAAAATTTATTTTCCTTTAACCTTGTATTTTCAGTATATCAAAACAATATGAATAAATCTTCTGTCCACGCAAAAAAATAAAGCGACCGAAAACAAATCCAGTCGCTATTTTTATTCAATTAATATCTCTTGGGGAAGCCGCCGTTGTTCTGCTCTTTTGCCTGAGACTGGTTACGGTTCTTGCCCATGTTGAGCATTTCGAGAATTTCGTTGAAGTCATCGTCGGAAATCGGTGAATCGTCAGCCTTTTCCTTCTTTTCTTCTTCCTGCTTTGCTGTGTTTTCCTTAGAAACAACTATCTGTTCCTTAACACCGGACTTGATTTTACCGGATGTAAAGGGTCTGATTGTAGCTTCAGCCTTCTTGTTGAAAGTAGGGTCAGCTTCGTTCTTGTTCTGGAAACCGGTTGCAATGATGGAAACTTTCATTGTGTCTTCAAGAGTTTCATCAAATGCAGCACCGAAGATTACGGTTGCATCTTCAGCAGCTTCGGAACTGATAAGGTCAGCAGCAATGTTGATATCATCAAGAGCAATGTCAGGAGACGCTGTAATGCTGATAAGGATACCCTTAGCACCTGTAATGGTAGTCTCAAGAAGAGGACTGGAAACGGCACTCTTAGCTGCTTCAGTAGCCTTGTCCTTACCGGAAGCTGTACCTATACCCATGTATGCGTAGCCTGCATCCTTCATAACAGAAGTAACGTCTGCAAAGTCAAGGTTGATGTACTGAGGAACATTGATAAGCTCAACTATGCTCTGTACACCGTGGAGAAGAACGTCATCGGCAACCTGGAATGCATTCTTGAATGTGATTTTCTCGCCTGCATCCTTGAGTCTTTCGTTGGGGATTATAATAAGAGAGTCAACATATTCCTTGAGCTTCTCAATACCTGCTTCAGCCTGATCCATTCTCTTTTTACCCTCGAATGCGAAAGGCTTTGTAACGATACCGACAGTAAGGATTCCCATTTCCTGAGCAAGTCTTGCAACAACGGGAGCCGCACCTGTACCTGTACCACCGCCCATACCGGCAGTTACGAAAATCATATCTGCACCTTCGAGCGTTTCTTTTATGAGTTCTTCGCTTTCTTCAGCAGCCTTTGCACCTACTTCAGGATTGGAGCCTGCTCCATGTCCTTTGGTAATTTTTTCACCGATAGCGATTTTATCTGTGGCATTTGATTTAACGAGTGCCTGCATATCAGTGTTGATAGCGATAAAATCAACGCCCTGTACACTGTTGGTCATTCTGTTTACCGCATTGTTTCCGCCGCCGCCTACACCGATAACCTTTATATTTACACCGCTCTCGTAGTTATTATCATCAAGTTCAAATGGCATTATACTGCCCTCCTTACGGTAATTCTGATTTAAATATGCACTTCTTCAATTGTAAAGTCAGAGATACTTATTACTACCTAATATAATACAATAAGTACGAAGAATTTGCAATAGTTTTTTCTTAAAAAATCCTTGAATTTTCGAGTATCAAGGTTAAATTTCGTGTTAATTTGCTATGAATTTACTCAAGAGAGAGTTTCATATCAAATCTTACGATAGCTTCACCGACAGTTGTGAGGTCGATTTTTGCGGGAGATGTATTTTCATCTGCCAGCTTTTCGATAGTACGGTAAGCCATCTTGAGCTTGAGGTCACAGTCAGTCTCTCCGCCGATCTTTAGGAGATATTTTCCCGATGCCTGAGCTGTTACCGAATACTCATCGGTAAGGTCGATTTTATCGAGAACACCATTTCCAAAAAGCTCAGAGGATGTAATCTCACTGAGAATATTTCTGATAAATCTTTCGTCACGTGCTGAAACAAATTCTATGCTGCGACCGCTTACAGAGTAGGATACCGCCGGAAGTACAAGCTCTACAAGTCCATCCTCACGAGCCTGTCCTGCTTCAATGGTACGGAGGACTCTCAGCGACGGAGAAAGCACAAGATAATCCCCCCATACATTTGCATAGAACACCTCGCTATCCTCCTCGGCCGTTATTGTAACGGTTTTTGGAATAGTACGTGTGATGTCAACAGATCGTATGTACGGACAGCGGAAGGTTATCTCATCCCCTGCACTGCTCTTGCTGAATGAATAAAGGTTGTCACCCTCGGATATACCGGAGGCTTCAAGAACCTCTGTATCGGAGTATCTGTCGCTTCCCGTGACCTCAAAATCACGAACGACAAACACTACCTTATATACGACTACCGCAAAGAACACCGCAAACGCAGTCATTACAAGTGCTGTAAGTATCGTATTTCTATGGTCATAGAATTTCTTTCTTGCGATGGCACGGCGTTTTGCTATCCACTCGTCATTACGTCCTCTTTCCTCAAGGGTATCGAACATATTGACTATCTTCTCCATAACGAGTTTGAGTGGTCTTGCTTCTGCACGAACTCTTTCACCGCCGGCATTCTGTCCTCTCGGTTCATACTGATAAGCTCTCGACGCAGAACGTCTTTCAGAGGCGGAGTTACGTGCGGATTCTGCATAAGGATGTGCCTCAGAATATGCCTTTGCACGCTCACGCTGACGTTTTGCAAAGCTCATTTCGCTGTAATTCGTGAAATCATGTACCTTCGCAGAGTCGGATTTGCCGTATTCGCTGATTATTTCGTTCTTTTTGGAAGTCTTTGTACATATTCTGTCATAGACATAAAGAACGTCTTTATTTCTGCGTTCCATGGCTAACCCTCCTTACACTTTGACTCTGATTTTATCATTTTTTGTTTTTGACAAGTTCGCAAAGGTCATTGAATATCAGCTTATTTGCATCCGATACAGCGAACTGTCTGATTTTTTCCTGTCTTTCTGCTCTTATCTTCTCTCCATCATCGGAAAGGAGCTTTTCTACCTCTGCAATGAGCGGTTTTGCTCCATCGGTAAGTTCCTTTTCCTCAAAGAGCACTGCGGCACCTGCATCTGCAAGAACCTTTGCATTTTTGTACTGGTGATTTTCAGCTACATTAGGAGACGGAATGAACACTGAACATTTTCCCGTGGAGGCAAGCTCTGATATTGTCATTGCTCCGGCACGGTTTATTGTAATATCCGCCGCAGCCATTCTCACGGGCATATCGTAGATGTATTCGCAAAGCTCGATATTTTCGTATTTATCAAGACCCATTTCCTTGAACTGTGATGTACAAAGCTCAAGCTCTATTGAACCCGTTGCGTGAATGTGGTATACCTCAGGGTGCTTTGCCGTAAACTCACGCATGAGACACAGCACAGCATCGTTTACCTTTTCAGCTCCCATACTTCCCGCATATGAAAGAATGACGTATTTATATTTATCGTCAATACCGAGTTTTTTTCTCGCTTCTTCACGTGTCATGGATGAGAATCCACCGAGAATTGGGTTTCCGACCTTCATGAGCTTGCTCTTATCGCAGTCAAGGCTTTCACCTGTTTTCTCGAAATTAAGGTATATTCTGTCAACGGAATTACGAAGCATCTTCACCGCAACTCCGGCAATAGCATTTGATTCATGCAAAGCCGTTGGAATATCCATTTGTGAGGCAGCCTTTACAACAGGCCATGAAACATAACCGCCCGTTCCAACTACAAGGTCTGGTTTGAAGTCACGGATTATCTTTTTTGCCTTTATCGGTGATGTCAGTGCAAGATATGCTGCCTTGATATTTGATGGGGAAAAGCTACGTTTTATACCCTTGACATCGACATAATACATCGGATATCCCGCTTTCGGAACAAGTTTGTTTTCAATACCCTTTTTAGTTCCCACATAAGCAATTACTGCATCGGGATCATTCTGTTTTATTGTATTGGCGATTGCAAGTGCGGGATTTACGTGACCACCCGTACCGCCGCCTGTAATAAGCACTCTCATTAAGTACCCTTTCGTTAGTCCATACCGAGGTTTTTAATCATTTTCTCACGCTCGATATCTGATTTTTTTCTGTAATACTGTCGTGATATTGATAGAAGAATACCCATTTCCATCATAAGCACTACAAGCGACGAGCCGCCGTATGAGAAGAACGGAAGCGTTATACCCGTGTTCATGATGAGGTCGGAAGCAACGCACATATTCAGGAAAGCCTGAAGTCCAACGTGAGTCGTTATTCCGAATGCTGTGAGCATGGTGAATTTATCGGGGGCTCTCATTGCAATGACGTACCCTCTCCATATGAAAAGGATGAACAGAGCGATAAGTGCCACAGCTCCTATAAAGCCCCACTCTTCACACCATATTGAGAAGATAAAGTCCGTGTGAGCCTGTGTAAGATAGCTATATTTCTGTCTGCTTTCTCCGAGTCCCACACCAAACAGACCACCTGAGCCTATTGCATAAAGACTCTGTGTCGTCTGATAAAGTTCGTCAAGTGTATCGGCGTTTTCGTCTGTGAAGGTCGTGATACGTTTGAGTGCATACGGATTCATTATTAGGAATCCACCGATACCCACAATACCTATCGGAACAAGAGTCTCAATAAGCCACAAGATTTTACAACCTGCAATGATCATCATAAATACTGCGATTGCACCTATGATTATTGTACCTGAGAGATGTTTACCGATAAGCACGAATCCGGCAGCACCGACGAGTATGGCAACCGGTATTCCGATGTTGTAGAGATAACTTTGGAAGCCGAGATTCAGCTCCTTCATCTGCTTTTTGTATCTATCGGCGTACCACGCAAGCATCAGCACGAGTGACACCTTCATAAGCTCCGACGGCTGTACATTGACCGAGCCTATACGAACCCATCTGACCGCCTCACCCTGTGCGTTTCCTTTGAAGAACGTATAGATGAGAAGTATCATTGAGACGAAATATGCACCGAATACTACGAATTTGTTTTTGAAAAAATCTATCGGAAGAAACAGTATCTCGAAAAGCATGACCGAACCGCCAAGAGCAAGGAACTGAAGCTGTTTTACTATGTAATAGTTGCTTGCTCTACCCTCAGACACTGCAAGAGGATAACTTGCACTGAACACCGTTATCGAACCGAGTGCAAGAAGTATCAGGATAATCACAAGCATGAATACATCTATCCTGCCGTGTACTCTGACTACCTCGTTCTGCCAGGCTTTCTCCTTTTCTCTTTCCTCCACCTCACGCTGTTCACGCTTCATGAGCTTTTTCTGCTCTGCGGGAGTAAGAGCCGTTACTCGCTGTTTTGGTCTCATGTTCGGTGAACGTCTTGCTTCACCTGCATGAAAAACATAACCGCTGTTTTGGGAAGCTGTTCTTCTTTGGGTTCCACTTCCGTTAGTTCTGCGTGTTCCTGCACCTGAGCCTGAGACACGCCTTTTTGTTCCTTGAGAGCGTGCTGATTCGGGGGTTCTATGTGCGTGCGGATGTCTGTTATCGTTCAAACCAGCTGCCCTCCGTTTCTTTTGTTTATTTTATCTGAGTCCGAAAACAAGCGAAAGCACTGCTGCAATTCCTGTCACTATGGACGCAACTACCACAATCTTTATCTCAGACCAACCACATTTTTCAAAATGGTGATGTATGGGAGTCATTTTAAATATTCTCTTGCCGTGAGTGAGCTTGAAATACGATACCTGCATTATTACAGAAGCGGTTTCTATAACATATACGATACCGAAAACAAGAACGAGAAGCGGATTATCAATCATAAACGCACCGCCTACGACAAGTCCGCCGAGGTAGAGAGAACCTGTATCGCCCATGAATACTCTTGCGGGATAGAAGTTATACACAAGGAAGCCTGCACATGAACCAATGAGGATAGCACCTAGAAGTGTAAGGCTGCCATCGGGTTCTGCAAGTCCGTTCATGTATCCTGCTGCTGTGAAGAACAGACCGACAACGAGGGTAACGCTTGAACAAAGTCCGTCGATACCGTCGGTAAGGTTTACGCTGTTCATGATTCCCGTAAGAAGGAGCATTGCCACAACATAATAAAGTATGCCGAAATCTACTGTCTTATCAAAGAATGGGAAGTATATCTCCGTGTCCATCTTGCAAACAAGTGACATTCCGAGAAGGTAAAGTGCGGATACTACAAACTGGAGGGCAAACTTCTGAGGAGCGGTAAGACCCTCATTCTGCTTCTTTTTGAGCTTTGCGGAGTCGTCGATACATCCTATAAGACCGCCTGCAAGACCGAGTGCAAGTGTGAACACCAGAGGGAGTGATGCTTTAATTCCATCCGTTATACCTATATAGGCAGCTCCTGCCATTCCGACTATAACCGAGGCAACAATGAACGCAATTCCGCCCATTGTAGGAGTTCCCTCTTTGCTTTTATGCCAACGTGGACCTATATCGAGAATTTTCTGACCCATCTTATGGCTTTTCAAAATAGGAATCAGCTTTTTTGAGATAAGCACGGTTCCGAGGAATGTCAAAACGAGTGCTATGACATACATTATATTGTAATTCATTTGTTATGACTACCTTTGTATTGTATTTTCCGTTATTTCTTTTTGCGTATCTTGCGTTTTTTAATGCATTCTATGATACGCTCTGCCTGAACTGCACGGCTCGCCTTTACAAGGAGGATATCTCCGGGGCCTATTGCCTGAAGTATCATATCTGCCATGCTCTGCGGATCTCTTGTATCAAGGCATACGAACACGTTATCGGCACGTATTCCTTTTTTGATAGCAGCCTCCGCAACTATATCCGCCATCATACCATAGCAGAACAGCTTCTGAACCTGCATCTGAGCCGCATATTGTCCAAGCTGGTCATGCATGAGTCGTGAATACTCACCAAGCTCAAGCATATCACCGAGGAGTGCTGCCGGACGTGCGTGCTTCTTTGCTGCCATTGAAACAAGAACGTCGATTGCTGCTCTCATTGATTCGGGGCTTGCATTGTAGCAGTCATCAATAATTGTGATTCCGCCGACATCGTAAATCTTCTGTCTCATATCGGCACTTACGAATGTCTTGAGTCCACGTCTGATTGCATCGTCACTCATACCGAGCATAACACCGACAGCGTATGCCGCAAGTGAATTATACACGTTATGCTTACCGAGTGCGGGAATCTCCACGTTCGTAACAGCCTTGTTTGAATAAATGAGGTCGTATACAATACCGTCGAGCTTCTGTCTAATATTCACAGCACGGAAGTCACCGCAACGATTATATATGCTCATGAGCTTCGGCTTTTTCTCAAGAGTTTCGTACTGGTTGAAAAGGAGCGGTTCATCTGCGTTGAGGAGGAGAATACCATCTTCGGGAAGTCCGAGTCTTATTTCAAGCTTTGCACGGCAGATGTTCTCACGTGTACCGAGTGAAGCAAGGTGCGATGTACCGATATTTGTTACAACAGCGATATCGGGACGTGTTATCATAGACATATGCTCAATTTCACCGAGAGCACTCATTCCCATTTCAAGAACTACTACCTTATCATCGGGTTCGATACCGAATATTGTGAGCGGAAGTCCAAGTTCGTTATTGTAGTTGCCCTGTGTCTTGTGAGTCTTGAAAGAAGCAGAAGCAACCGCATAGATAAATTCCTTTGTTGTAGTCTTACCTACGCTGCCTGTTACCGCAACGAATTTTGCCTCAGAGAATGTACGATAGTATGCGGCGAGGTCACCGATAGCCTTTATTGTATCTTCAACTATGACAGCACAGAAAGGCTTTCCGGAGTTTTTAGCTTCTTCAGGAACATACTGGCATATGAAACAGTCGGCTCCTGCTTCGACAGCCTGCGGAATAAAGTCGTTTCCGTCAACATTCTGTCCTTTTATCGCACAGAAGATACATTCCTCCGCCGCTTCTCTTGAGTCTGTGGAAATTGCATTTTGTATTTTTTCGGAGTCAGCTCCGTTATATATTTCAAGTGTACCGTGGATCTCACGGCTGATTTCGGCAGCCGTCAGTTGCTTGAGTCTGAGGTCTACGCTCATTATTCATTCCTCCCGTATCCGTTCTGTCAACTGAATCGGATATATTTTATTATTCCCGTTTATAATTTCCGTTCGAGCCGTCGAGTATTTCTCTCACCGCAAGTTCTTCATCAAACGGTATTTTACCACGACTCGTTATTTCATATTTTTCGTGACCTTTTCCTGCGAGAAGTACGATATCATCGACAGAGGCATACTCAAGTGCGAAACGTATCGCAGCTTTTCTGTCCCGTATGACCTTATACGGCTTTGTTTTATCAATTCCGCATAGGATATCGTTTATTATTCCCTCAGGTGATTCATTTCTCGGATTGTCGTTTGTAATTACAGTCATATCGGAATATTTCTGTACAGCCTGTGCCATGTGAGGTCGCTTTGTTCTGTCTCTGTTTCCACCGCAGCCGAAAACTGTGATGAGACGTCGCTTTCTGTCGCTTTTCTCCGTGTTTATGATATCACAAAGGGCATTACAGGCAGCTTCAAGAGCCAGTGGTGTATGTGCGTAGTCAATAAACACACACGGTGCATTGTCATTTTGAATCTCCACACGGTGCATTCTTCCGTCAGCTCCGTTAAAGTTATGTATGACATTCTGCACGACATCCGGTGACACGCCGAGAAACATAGCAGCTGCGGCGGACTCCATCGTATTATACACGGAATATGAGCCTATCTGACTGCTTTTTACATTGAACACGGCATTGTTTGAAAAATAAACATACTCTGTACCGTTGACTCCGTGACTGCGATATCTTATAGCACAGACATCGCATTTTCCGATTTTTTCACGCCTTGTCGAGACCTTTACGAATCGACAATCGTTGAATATATCGGGCAGGCGTGAAAAATACTCATCGTCAATGTTGACAACTGCATTTTTTACACCATCAAGAAGCCTTGATTTTGCGGCAAAGTAATTTTCCATACTTCCGTGAGCATCCATGTGTTCCTCGGAAAGGTTGGTAAAGACACAAAGCTCCGGTGTTACAGCCGAAAGTGTTTCTCTGACTATTGCCTGAGAGGACGCTTCGTATATAACAGTGTCACATCCGTCTTTTTTCATCTCCGATACAGCATACCAGAGATATTCCGGGTCGGGTGTTGTCATTGCTCCGCTGACTTCGGTGACTGACGAGCCTCCATTGTATCCAAGCTCTATTACCCTATCCATTGACGTTGTGCGTATCGTTGTAACTGCTCCTACACGTCTGCCGTCTGCCGAAAGAAGCTCTTTCAGGAGGAATGCCACCGAGGTTTTGCCCGATGTTCCCGTTATCGCTATCTTTGTCATTTCATCAGCAGGTCGTAAGTAGTAGTTATACCATGCGATACTTGCCGCTTTTCTCGTGCTTTCCGTGAGCATCACCCGACTACTGTCATGTACATCAGGCATTCTCTCACAAAGCACAAGCTCCGCCCCATTTTCAAGAGCAGTTTCGGCAAAGCTGTGTCCGTCATATCGATTTCCCTTTATGCAGATAAAGAGATGACCGTTCTTCACTTTATCAGAGTCGGTCGAGATACCTGTAATATCAAGCTCAGGTATCATCTGTTCAACCTTGATTCCGTGAAGCAATTCCGATAATTTCATCACAGTACCTCCGAAAGCAATATATACTTTGGACTTCCCGTGATTTCTGCGTCAGTCTGTTCCATCGAGGTGACGAAGTTCAATTTCGACTATCGTACCTCTTGTAACTCTTGTTCCTGCCGCAGGACTTTGATTTATAACAGTGGCTGTCGAACCGTTTGTCGAACCGTAGAATGTTACATTCAGGTCGAGGGCTACGGCAGCATTGTTAGCGTTATATGCACTCATTCCCATCAGATCGGGTACCTCAACGGTGTTTGCGGGAGTTTCATCACCGGTATAAAGCAGGAGAAGTCCCGTATCACTTGAGATTTTTGAGCCGGCTTCAGGTATCTGTGCGGTAACTGTTGTACCACTGCCGATTATCTCATAGTTGAAGCCACGCCATGAGAGGTCATTTATTGTATTCTCAACGGTTGCTCCGATGTAATTCGAGAGGGTAACGTCGAGCTTTGCAAGTTCTTCCATCGTATACTGCGGTTCAACTCCGATATACGGAAGCACATACGAAAGAAGATTTGATATATAGGGAGCCGCAACAGTACCGCCGTATACAGCACTTTTAAGCGGCTTATCTACTATGATTATTGCTGAAATCTGAGGGTCATCAGCTGGTGCAAAGGCAGCAGTTGAACCGACTCTGTACGGAGTATTGCCGTTTTCGTCAAATTCGTCCTTTTTCTCGGATGTACCTGTCTTTGCGGCAACTCTGTAACCCTTAACGTACGCATTTTTCGCAGCTCCGTCCGTTGCAACACCTTCTTCAAGTATTTCGGTAAGGGTCTTGCACGTTTCTTCGCTTACGACCTGACGTACTGTTGTTGATTCATATGACTGTATTACATTACCGTCGTCATCAACAATTTCCTTGAGCAAGTGCGGAGTTATAAGATAACCTCCGTTTGCGACAGATGTAATAGCTCTGAGCTGTTGTACAGGTGTAGTTTTAAAGGTCTGACCGAATGAATATACGGCAAGTGAAACTCCTGAGAAGTTATCGTATGACGCATATATCGTTCCGACTTCACCGGGAAGGTCAATGCCTGTTTTTCCGCCATAACCGAACGCTTTAAAGTAGTTATAGAATCTCTCACGTCCGAGGAGAGCCGCAACCTGCATAAGTGTCGGGTTACATGACTGCTGGAGACCGACTCTGAATGTTACAGCACCGTGACCATCATTCTTTGCACATGATATAGGCTTAGACCAACCGTCAACGAGAAGTGAACCTGCACAATAGAACGGAGAGGATGGGGTTATTACTCCCTCCTCAAAAGCCATTGAACTTGTAATTATCTTGAATGTAGAACCAGGTTCGTATGTCTCCGTGAGACATTTATTGTTCCACATACGGTACATAAGGCGGTTATATTCTTCCTTGTACTCGTCGCTGCCGGGTTTAAGTCCTGAGGCATCAAGCTCTGCCTGTGAATACTCATCTATGGTGTATGGGTCATTCAAATCAAACGAGGGATATGTCGCCATTGCAAGCACGTCACCTGTTTCGACATCGAATACCATTCCGCAAACTCTATCGGCAGCTCCCGACTCATTAAAGGTCTTTTCAAGCTGATTTTCAAGTTCATACTGGATATACATATCAAGCGTAGTTGTAATGTTATATCCGTTTTCCGCTTCGATGAATCTTTCGTATTCAAACGGCATATCGTTTTTCTTGCCATCCTGAGCGAGTATATATCTGCCCGATGTTCCCTCAAGAAGGTTATTATAATACGATTCGAGACCGTATATTCCAACGCCCTCGGAGTTTGTAAATCCTATTACGTGGCACGCAAGGTCCCCCTTTGGGTAGTATCTCTTGGAGGATGCCACAAAGTATATCTCTTTCTTGAGATCAAACTGAGCTATGAACTGCTCAATTTTATCCGCAAGGTCTGAACCCACGTTTTTCTTTACGACTTCGTAGTATCTATCAGCCTTTGCCGCTTTTTCAAGAATCGAGCTTTTGTCAACATCAAGGTAGCGTGACAGTACCTCTGCTATCATTTCGTTAAGCTCACATCCTGCGTAATATATACCGTAGTCGCTGTCGGTATATTCATAACGCACATCGTTGTCGGGGTCGTTATCGGAGTTGAGCTTTCTGTCCTCTTCCACCTGACTGATTATGTCATACGGTGAGAGGATTACGTTATAGACCGTTATATTGGTCGCAAGTATGTTGCCGTTTCTGTCGGTTATGGTACCTCTCTCCGGTGTTACCTCGGTCTGTATGGTAAGCTGATTAAGCACCTTCGACTGGTAGTAGTCATGATTTTTTATCTGATAGTCTGCGAGTCGTCCCACCACCCATGCCGCAACAAGAAGAAAGAACGCAAACATACCGACCATTTTGTACATGGTTTTTCTGTCTGTACGGTTCTGAGCATTATTCATCCGAGTTGCCTCCGTTGGGTATGTCCTTTTACACTATATTCCTGTAAAGGTTTCGTTATTCTGAAAAGTAACGGGCTGTCACTTTTTTCTTAAATGCAGCCCGCCGATTATTATTTATCAATCAAAAAGTTTTTCTATCGCCGATGCAATGGACGAGAGTATGATTCCGCCTGCCGTTTCTTCGTCCTCGCCGTTATCTATGACATCGATACGTTCGCCATCTGAGAGGGTTATGTATCTTCTCTGCATGGTATCTTCTTTTGCCATGCCAAGTTCGGTTGTCGCTATTCTTTCTATCTCACGGATATCGTTTTTTTCATCCAGCTTCAGCTTCAGCTCGTCCGCTTCCGTCTGCATTGTACTCAGCTTATTTTCAAGCTGTGCTATCTCGTTTGAGACCCTGTACACATCTGATATCTGAGTGACAAGGAACATTACCATGACAGTAGCAACGCTGAGTATCGCAACGAACATCGGAGAGAGCATTTTTCTGCCGTTATCCTTGATTTCCGTTTTCGGCTTCTGTGGTATGGTTTGTGCCACTGCGTGATGTTTTACGGTTTTAGGCATTGCCTGAGCAGACTTTACACCAGCTCGACGTGCCGAATATCCTGTTTGACCTATTTTTTTCTGGGTTTTCGCTGCATACTGAGACGATACATTTCTGTGTACATTGGCCATTCCGTTTATTCTGCGGCTTCTCTGTGTATTCGATGAAGCTCGTCTGACATAGCTTTCACGGAATGCTTCTTCTGCACAATTTCCACGGGGGTCATGACCGTTTGTCGCTCGGTTCATAAGCTCTGAAGTAGAAGACGCACGAATACCGCTCACGTCTTTTCCACGTTCTCTGAATTCACTTTTGAGCTTATCGCCAAGGACATATTCACGTCTCTGGTAAGTCATGGCAGCCTCCGATTTTCGTCTTAGTTCAGCATTTTTCCGCCGTTCTCAACTTTGCACTTCTTGAACGGGGATTCATCTCTTCTTCCTCACGGCTGGGAAGAATAGGTTTCTTTGAGAGCAATTTTATCTCAGGTTTGTTTCCGCAGACACATACCGGAAATTCAGGCGGGCAGGTACATCCTTCGGAGAGCTTTTTGAACGTCTCCTTGACTACTCTGTCCTCAAGCGAATGGAAAGTTATGACAGCAAGTCTTCCACCCGGATTAAGTCTTTCAACAGCAGCTCTTATCGAGGGTTCTATCGCATCAAGCTCACCGTTTACCTCAATGCGTATTGCCTGGAACGCACGTCTGGCGGGATTTTGGTTTTCTTTTTTTCTGACAGCAACGGGAATCGCATTCGTAACTATTTCGGCAAGCTCCGTAGTAGTTTCGATGGGCTTTATCTCACGTGCCGCAGCTATGTCACGTGCTATTTTCGAGGCGAATTTTTCCTCTCCGTAGTCATGCAGTATTCTTGTGATTTCTTCGGGGGAATAGAGGTTTACAACGTCATATGCGGTCTTAGCCTGTTCCCTGTCCATTCTCATGTCAAGCGGAGCTTCTTTCGAGTACGAGAATCCTCTTTCGCCCTCATCAAGCTGATGTGACGAAACGCCGAGATCCCACATAACTCCGTCTATCCGTTCAACTCCGATAGAATCAAGAGCAGCGGATATATTCATGAAATTCGATTTTACGATGGTGAATTTGTCCTTATAGTTTTCGAGACGCTTTGTACACGCCGCAATTGCGTTATCATCCCTGTCAAGTGAAATGAGTCTAGAATTTGCAGG
The DNA here is from genome assembly GCA_964438725.1 of uncultured Ruminococcus sp. GTDB lineage: Bacteria > Bacillota > Clostridia > Oscillospirales > CAG-272 > UMGS1696. The sequence continues at coordinate 17,296 of CAYTLG010000010.1, forward strand.
AAGACGCTTTGCAATTTCAAGAGAATGACCGCCGCCACCTGCTGTACAGTCAACGTAAACTCCGCCTCTTGTAACATCAAGAGCTTCGATTACCTCTTTTGCCATCACCGAAATGTGTGAAAATTCCATATTACAGTCCAAGTTCGAGAAGCATATCCGTGAAGTTTTCGGGTTCTTCATCGAGATTCTGCTCCGTCCAGACCTCCTCCGACCAAATTTCTGCGTATTTGCCGCACCCAACCGTGATGATGTTTTTGGTAATTCCCGCATAATCGAGCATTTCCTGAGTCAGCATCACACGTCCCTGGGAATCGGGCTGAACCTCGAGCGAATGGGAATAGAGATATCTCGTAAGCTCACGCACCTTGGTCTTCGGCATTTCGCTGATTTTCTTTGCGTAGTTTTCCCACTCTTCTGCGGAATAAAGGGTCAGGCATTTATCACTACCTCTGAGGATAGTCACGGTATCACCGAGCTGCTCCTTGAGCTTTGAGGGAATAATCAGTCGATTTTTCGAGTCCAGCGAATGGCTGTATTTACCTGTCAACATCTCTGATTTTTCCGCCCTTTCGTTTAATTTCTCACCCTTTGGCACCACGCAGTATTATTATATACTATATCACCCGAATAATCAAGAGTTTTTTGCGAAAAAATAGAGTATATATTTAATTTAAAGTTCAGTTATTCCGTCATTTCCCAATAATTCCCGCTTTTCGAGGTCGTATTTTATGCTGCCGAAACAGACAGTTTTTACCGTTTCGAAAAAATACTTCCTCAGAGTCTTGAATTTACCGTTTTCTCATCGGTTAATTCTCGTTAATCAAGCCTAGAAAACGTCATCGAGTTCATTTTGTGTTCATCTTCTGACTTGCATTTGTTTTCATTTGCGACACGGTACTTTTACATTTTGTGATATTTCACGACTCTAAAAAATACAAAAAAACACCCCCGAAGCTACTGTCCGAGGGCATTTCCGCATGAGAATATTATTCTTTTGCTTCGGCTATTGCATTTTCTATCAGTTTTTCTGTGATGATGGGGTCAGCTGAACCGTGACTTTTCTTCATTACAGAGCCGAGCAAGGTCTTTATTGCATTTTTCTTTCCACCAAGATAATCCGCAACCGCTTTCGGATTTTCGCTTATTGCAGAACCGACAAATTCACCGAGAACGATTTCATCGGTTATCTTCAGCATATTTTTGTTTTCGGCAATCACCAAAGGAGATCCACCCGTTTCTTTGGTTAAATGCACAAGTTTCTTTGCGTTACCACTCACTATTTTGCCACTTCCGTACATATCGACAATTTCAGCAAATGAAGATGGAGTGATATATTCATTCTCATCCTCATCAATCACAGGCATGATTTCAGAAATAAACAGATTTGCTAGCTCTCGTTTATACTCCGTGAGTGAAGCACAACGCATGAGATACTCTGCCGCATTTTTATTCGTGGTAATAAGATACGCATCCTCCGCCTTAACTCCATAGATTTGTGTTATCTCGTCTGCTACTTCATCGGGAAGCGGCGGCATATTTTTTCTTACATTATTAACATAGTTATCATCAAGAACTATCGGCGGTACATTGGGTTCTGTAAAATAACGGTAATCGACAGCCTTTTCTTTGTCACGCATTTTCTCGCATTTACCGCTATCCTCATTGAATCTTCTTGTTTCGGGAACGACCTCAATACCGTTTTCAAGCAGCGATATCTGTCTTTCTATTTCATCCTCGATTGCACGTCCGACATAGTTTATCGAGTTGACGTTCTTTATCTCACACTTGATTCCGTAAAGCTCACTTCCGACAGGCATTACAGAAACATTCACGTCGCATCTGAGCGAACCTTCATTCATTTTACAGTCAGACACACCTATGTACGGCAAAATGCGTCTGAGAGACGTCAGATAGGCTTTAGCTTCATCAGCAGTACGTATATCGGGTTCTCCGACTATTTCAATCAGAGGGACTCCTGCACGGTTGTAGTCGATCAGCGTCTCATTATCACGGTGGAGCAGTTTTCCGGCATCCTCTTCCATGTGTATTCTGTTCAGACGGATTGACTTTTTCACACCGTCAACGGTAATCGGTACTTCTCCGCCTTCGCATATCGGCATTTCAAACTGTGTTATCTGGTATCCTTTCGGAAGGTCGGGGTAGAAATAGTTCTTTCTGTCAAACCATGAACGACGATTTATCTTACATCCGAGAGCAAGTCCGGCACGAACCGCAAGCTCGACCTGACGTTCTCCAAGCACAGGTAATGCACCGGGCATTCCAAGACAAACGGGGCACACATTGGTGTTGGGTTCTGCTCCAAATTCGGTTTTACATCCGCAGAATATTTTTGTGTCGGTTTTCAGCTCAACGTGTACTTCAAGACCTATTACAGCGGTATATTTTGAATTATTATACATTTTCGACCTCCTGTGCTACTTCATCACGGACATAGCTCTTCATCTCAGCTTCAAGTGCATATGCGGCAGAGAAAAGGAGCTTATCGCAGTCTGCGGCAGCCATAAGTGAAAGTCCACACGGCAATACACCATTACCACCTGACGGAAGCTGTATAGCAGGCACACCGGTAAGATTCGCAAACACGGTAAACATATCACTTGCATAAAGCATTGTCGGGTCAGTATCAAAGCTACCTCTTTTAAACGCACAGCAAGCGGAGGTCGGGAGCATCACAATATCATACTTTTCAAAAAGTCGAGCGGCTTCACCGATAATGCGGCTTCTTATACCTTTTATTCCTGCAAAGAAGTTACCTCCGTGTGATTCAGACAAAGCATAGCACCCTGCCATTATTCTGCGTTTCACTTCATCTCCTAATCCCTGTGAACGTGAATTACGCATAATTTCACGATAGTCCTCGCCCTCTGCACAGAATCCGTATTTTATTCCGTCATATCTTGAAAGGTTAGATGAGCATTCCGCCTGTGAAATTACCATGTACGCTCCCAAAGTTTCGTCTCCCGATGGCATATCAACTCTTTCAACAGAGGCACCGAGCTTTTCGGCAATTTCAGCGGCTCTGAGCGTGGAACGTGTTGTTGCTTCGTCGCAGTATTTCTCAAACCCGTCCATAAGACCTATCCTGAGTCCACGCACACCGTATTCTTTCTTTATCGCAGAGGTAAATTCTCCTGCATAGCTTTTTCTTTTGGTAGAGGTCATATCTCGCTCGTCGTGTCCCGCCATGTTTTCAAGCACGATTGCACAGTCATAGACATCCGATGTGATGGGGCATACAGTATCAAGGGATGAAGCAAGCTCCGCAACACCGTAACGTGAAACAAGTCCGTATGTCGGCTTTATCGAGACTACACCGCAGAATGAAGAAGGCTGTCTGGCACTTCCACCAGTATCAGTACCGATAGACCAAGGAGCAGAATGTGCCTTTACACAAGCCGCAGACCCGCCGGACGAGCCACCTGCGGAATGTTCATGTGATATAGGATTGCACGTATCTCCAAATGCGGACTTTTCACAGCTTGAACCCATTGCAAATTCGTCAAGGTTTGTTTTTCCAAGTACGACACCGCCCATTTTCTCAACGACAGTAGCAGTATATGACGGAACAAAATTCTCAAGCATACGTGAAGCACAGGTCATTTTTACTCCGCTGTATGCAACATTATCCTTTGCTGCAAACGGAATCTTCTTTATCGCAGGAATATCGAGCTTATCTGCCCTCTCAGCCTCCACAAGAGCTTTTTCATGGCATAAAGTGATGTAGGAATGTACGTTTCCCTCAGTCTCATCAGCTTTTTCAAGGAAAGCCGCAGTTATCTCACGTGATGACAGCTCTTTTTTTTCGATAGCCTCGACAAGTGCGGCAACGGTCATTTCTGTAATATTCATATCTTTCTTTCCTTATTATTGAACTACTCTCGGTACAGTGTTATACGGTTTCTTGTAACCGTTCGTTTCTTCGACAGGTGAATGGTCGCAGGTCTTGTTTTCGTCACCTCTAAGCTCTTCTGCATTTACGGAATCGAGCATTTCAGGACCTCCACTGCCTTTTTTCCTAGCCGGAGCAATAGCAGTGATGGTCTTTTTTATTTTTAAAATATCCTCACGCATATTCTCGCCATCCTCACCGCAAAACATCATAGTTTCGGCAAGGCTTGAGAATACACTTATCTCTTTTTCTTTATCCGTCATGTTTCTCTCCTGATTCTTTATGTATATTTACAGCTTAATGTAAGTATAATTATAAACAGCGTTTCTCTTTCAAAAGTGCTATCTCACGTGCATATCCGTCAAGGTCACACGGAGTCTCAAGGTACAGCGGAAGATTTGCGATTCTGGGTTCATTGATTATTTTTACAATGTTGTGCAATCCTATATATCCCTCGCCGATTTTAGCATGTCTGTCTTTATGCGAACCTCTTTCGTTCATTGAATCGTTCAGATGTATTGCACAAAGTCTGTCGAGTCCGAGTATTCTGTCAAATTCATCAAGAATACCACTAAAATTCGATATGTCATAGCCTGCATCGCTTATATGACAGGTATCAAGACACACACCAAGGTTATCTCTAAGTGATGACGGAACTTTTTCTATAATTGCGGAAAGTTCTTCAAACGAACGTCCCATTTCCGTTCCCTTGCCAGCCATAGTTTCAAGCAACACCTTTGTATTCATACCGCTCCACAAAACTTCACCTAGCATGGATGAAATATACTCTACTCCGACCTCAACGCCCTGCTTTACGTGACAACCGGGATGAAAATTGTATAGCGAATGCGGCAGACTTTCAAGAAATTCAAGCTCTCCCCTCATGGAATCACGTGAATACTGTCTCACTCCCTCATCAGCAGAGCATGGGTTGTATGTATACGGAGCGTGTGCAAGTGGCATGAACAATCCGTTTTCTTCAATTAGCTGTCTGAGTGCGGCTACATCCTCCGGGTCGGCGGGTTTGTTTACCTTACCTCCCTTTGGATTTTTAGTAAAAAACTGAAATGTATTACCACCCACAGATATTATTCTCTTTCCCATGGAGAGATATCCCCCCTCGGTTGAAAGATGACATCCGATTTTTAACATATTTTTGTCCTTTCAGAACTCTGTCTACTATTTTTGTGATGTAATTTGCTATACTTACTTTTATTTACAGGAGCATGATTTGAAATCCAGAATATACGGCATACGGAATATAATAGGGCTTGCTAAAAGAATAATATCGACTATACAGCGTGATAAAGTATCCGTCTATGCTGCTCAGGCCTCATTTTTTGTCATAACCTCTGCCGTTCCGTTCATATCACTTCTTTTCGGAGCAGCGGGACTTATTCTGCCTGATGCTGATGCTTTATCCGAAATGACTGTCGGCTTCACTGACAATGCGATAATCGCAGAAATACTCAACGACCTGCGAGAAGCACCGCAAATATCACTTCTTTCGATATCGGCTGTCACTACGCTTTGGACGGCATCACACGGAATATCGGCAATACGTCAGGGCGTAGAGACAGTATACGACAGCGGCAACGGAACAGGCTTTGTCAGACACCGCATGAACTCCGTTGTGTCTACGATTCTGTTTATATTATCGCTGAGTATACTTACGTTAATGCTTCTTTTCGGCGACAGGCTGATCGACCTCGTAAGCGGATACATCGGTGTTGAGCTGTCCTCCATGCTCGCAGTATTGAGGATGCCGTCACTTGCACTTATCATGGGAATATTTTTTACCGCAATGTATGCCTCTATCGCACGCAGAAGCGAACGACTTCCTAAAAATATTTTCAGGCACATCCCCGGAGCCGTATTTTCCGCTGTCGGCTGGATGACATTCTCTCACCTTTACTCACTGTATATCGGGTTCTTTCCAAATGCTTCAAAGGTATACGGAAGTCTTTCGGCTATCTGCCTTATAATGCTCTGGCTGTATTTTTGTATGATAATACTTCTCCTCGGAGCTGAGATAAACAAACTGCTCTGCTTTTCCCGAAAAAATCACATAACTCAATAACGCACTAAAGAGAAGAATGAATTTTTACGCTCATCCTTCTCTTTTTTCAGTGGTTTTCAGTTTTGCGGCATGTCTCCCGTAGTCTGTTGCTCCGCAGTTTCGTTTTTAAACTCATTAATATAAGCGTCATGCTGAGCCTTTGTCTCGGAGAAGTATGTTGTACCCTTGTTTGCAACGAAATAATAGTAATTCGTAGTCTGCGGTGACAGTGCGGCAAGCATAGCACTCGCTGACGGATTTGCAATGGGTCCCGGCGGAAGTCCCTCGTAGAGATAGGTGTTATACGGTGTATCATATTTTAAATCTTCCGCAGTAACACTGACCTTTTCTCCGGATTCATGTCTGAGAACATACAACACGGTTGCGTCACTCTCAAGTCTGGGGAAATTCCATTTATTATTAAGTCTGTTATGGAATACAGATGAAACAAGGAAGAACTCGGACGGAGAGGCAGCCTCACGCTCTATCATAGATGCAAGAGTTATCATCTCGTCAACTGAGTATCCGAATGCTTCACACTGGTTACGGTATTCCTTTGTAAATATCTGTGAAAATCTCTTGAGGAGCTTGTTTATTACAGTGACCTCACTTGAAGATGTATAGAACTGATACGTATCCGGGAAAAGATATCCGTCAAGACGATAGATTCTGTTCTCCATACGTCCGTTTTCTTCAAGCTCATCTATGAACCAATAATTGAAATCATAGTTCTGGATAACGTCAACAAATCCCTCTCTTGTACCGATACCATACTGCTCTACGAAAAGGTCGATTATCTCGTCAGTTGTAAAGCCTTCGGGTATCGTTACGTCAACGGTCGCATAAACTATCTTCTCTTTAAATTCTTCAAGGAGAGCTTCATAGTTCATCATTCCGTTTACCGAATATGTTCCTGCAAGAAATTCACCATCATACTGCTTGTACACAGCAAAAAGCTTGAATATACTCGGATATTTGATTATATCGTTTTCGTATAATATGTCTGTTACCTGGTCAAGAGTTGCGTATTCGGAAATGGTCACCTCAACGACTTCATCGGATTTTACGAATGCAAACACATCGTTTCCGACAAGTATGATTCCAAGTGACAGGAACACCGAAAATATTATTATAAATATTATATCATATTT
>CAYTLG010000011.1:0-22970 GCA_964438725.1 uncultured Ruminococcus sp.
ACTCATGCCTTGTCAATGTGGGATTTTATACAATTATTTAAGTTAGATTAACAAGTTTAATTATTAAATTTCATTCTGTTTATTCAACAAATAAAAAAACCGACTTTTTCTGCGTAAAAACTCCAGGAAACGTCGGTATAAATCGCTCAATCACGCTTTTTAAGACGGAAAAAAAGATGGCAAAGTGCCTTTCCGTCAAAGGGTATCACGGGATAAAGATAGCTTCTTTTGCCGTTTATCGTGCTGTTTGTGGCAACAAGTATGACCGATACAGAAATTCCGATAATAAATCCTATAACATCGAGCAATGCGGTCAGGCAAAGAGTAAGTACACGCATATATTTAAAGGCGTATCCTAGTTCATAGCTTGACTGAGTGAAGTTTGCTATTGCCACGAATGCCATATAAAGTATTACATCAGGACAAAGCCAACCGACTGTTACCGCAAAATCCCCCAAAAGCAGACCTCCTACTACGGATAGTGAATTTGACAGCACGTTTGGTGTATTCAGTGAAGCCAATTTCAGTCCGTCTATTGCAAGCTCAATCATTATCAGCTGAACAAATATCGGAACCTCCCCAGTATCTTTCGGAATAATAAACATAAGAGCCTGAGGAAGCACATCTGAATGCTCGATAAGAAGATACCATAGCGGAGTCAAAATCATAGTTATCCAAAAGATAAAGTGTCTGAGAAGTCGCAGATAAGTCCCCGTAAATGGAGGAAAATAAAAATCATCGGTCTCCTGCAAGAAATCAAACATTGATGTCGGAAATATCATAGCTTCAGGACTGTTATCGCAAATTATGATTATTCCACCCTCAAGAAGTGTTGCGGCGGCAGCATCGGGTCTTTCTGTTGCACGTATTTTCGGAAATGGATTATACCATTTTGTTTTAATAAGGCTTTCACTCAAACTTTGATGTCCGAGTACCAGTGAATCCGTTTCAAGTGTGGCTATCTTCTCCGACAGCTCGTTTACGTAGGTCATATCAGCTCTGCCCTTCATGTAGCAAAGAGCAATATCTGTCCTTGTACTTTTTCCTGCATTCAGATATTTTATCACGAGGTCGGTAGAGCGTATTCTGCGTCGTATCATTGCAGTATTATATATGAGTGTTTCGACAAATCCATCACGGCTGCCACGCATTACTTTATCATTTTCAGGTTCTTCCGTATTTCTTGCCGGATATGTGCGTAAATCTATAACAAGTGCGTTTCCGTCGAATTTGTCACAGAAAAATGCTGTACATCCGCTCATTACCATTAGAATTATGTTATCCACGGAATTTGTGACATCCACCTCAGCTGCGGGAATATGCTTATCGGCAAACAGTTTTGCATCACCGTTAAGTCCATTTCCGAAATCCTTGACAGACACGATATATGTGAGCAGCTTTTGTAAGGTTTCGCTTTTCACAAATCCGTCGATATAGTACATTACAATGTGTGCGTCACCGACAGTCATAGTTTTACGTATCATATCAAAGCTCTCATCAGGACAAAGCAATCCATCCATCAGACAAATATCATTATCAAAGTCACCACTTAACCTTTCGCTGAAAATCTGCATAAAAACACCCCCGTCAATTATATACGTTGATTATTGACGAGAGCGTTTGATTTTATTCAGTTGTTTAGGACGTTCATTTAAACCGTAGGCTTCGGCTGCTTGAAGAACTGATAATAATAGCACGGTATCATACCGTTATAGAGCTTTCTTATCTTATCCGCACGTCTGCCATAGAGCTTGGGAAATTCTTCAGATTGAGTTATTACATATATCTGCCATCTGTCAAGTCTTGCAAAAGCCTGTCCCATTGCACGATAGAGGTCATTTGCTTCATCCACTGTAAGAAGTCGTTCGCCATACGGAGGGTTTGTTACGATAGTACCGCGTCTGCCGAGTGTATCAATATCAAGTGCATCCATGTTGAATATATTAAGCATATCGTCAACTCCCGCACGTTTTGCAGCAGCTTCCGCAATCTCAACGCACTTAGGTTCGATATCCGTAGCATAGGCTTCAAATGCACAGTCGGTCTTTATAGCAGCCTGAGCCTTTTCACGGGCATTTTTCCATGATTCTGCCGGGAATATCGGAAATTCTTCAGATGCAAACGAACGCTTTATGCCCGGAGCGATATTTTTCATCTGCATTGCCGCTTCTATTGCAATAGTACCTGAGCCACAGAAAGGATCCCAAAGAAGTACATCCTCACGTGGACGGCTGATTTTTACCATAGCGGCAGCAAGAGTTTCTCTTATCGGAGCTTCAACTGTTTCGGGACGGTATCCTCTCTTATGAAGCGGTGTTCCCGAAAGGTCTATCATAAGGCTTACCTTATCTTTGAAAAGGAAAAACTCAATTCTGTATCTCTTACCGGTTTCGGGAAGTCTTTCGATTCCGTATTTTTCACCGAGTCTAACTGAAACAGCCTTTTTAATAATTCGCTGACAGTCGGGAACTGAGAAGAGCTTACTTTTTATAGAATGTCCTGTAACCGGAAACTCATCATCACGACCGATTATCTCTTCCCACGGAATGGATTTTGCACCATCGAAAAGCTCAGTGAACGTAAGTGCTTCAAAACTGCCGAGATTGAGATACAGTCTTTCTGCAAATCGTAGGTTCACGCTTGCTTCTGCGGCAGTATTTTCGTCTCCCTCAAAGGTAATACGACCGTCCATATTGTCTATTCTTTTGTACCCCATCGCCTCTATCTCTTCACCGAGAAAACCCTCGATTCCGAAAAGGCAGGTAGCGGTATAATTCAGCTTCATTGAGCATTGTCTCCGTTTCTGTCTATATTCATTTGTTTAGGTGCGGAGGTTTTCTGAAGCGTAAACATGAATTTGCACCACTGTCCATGCTCACTTTCTACGCTGATTTTTTCGTTTTGTGCTTCCATTATGGTTTTTGAGATATAAAGTCCAAGTCCTGTACCTGTTTTATCAAGTCCACGGCTCTTGTCACCCTTATAGAATCTGTCGAAAACATACGGCAAATCTTCGGGAGCGATACCTTCACCCTCGTTATATACGCTTACCATAACCTTAGAACCTGATTCCTTTACCGATACAACATAATGACCGCCTTCACGTGAAAATTTAATAGCGTTGTCGCAGATGTTATACAGTACCTGATATATTGAGTCACGGTCAGCCGAAACGTACATATTGAATTTATCCGTATCAAATTCTACGTCGAGCTTTTTGCTTTCAAGTCTCTGCTCCGATGATATGACTATCTCACGTGCCATTTCGCATATATCAAATGTAGTTTTTGTAAATTTACGCTCTCCTGCCTGAATCTTTGTAAGGTCGAGCAGGCTTGAAACAAGTCTTGCAAGTCGTTTTACTTCGGAAGCTATTACTTCAAGATAATGCGGAACTTTTTCCTGAGGTATCGCACCGCTGAGTATACTTTCGATAAATCCCGAAATCGTTGTCATAGGTGTTCTGAGGTCATGTGACACGTTTGCAAGGAAAAGTCGTCTTGTTTCTTCGCTGTGCTGCAACGAGCCTGCCATATTATTAAACGCTTCTGCCAGTTCTGCAACCTCATCGTTACCACTTACCTCTACACGTGCGTCAAAATGTCCGGATGCAAATTCCTTTGAAGCCTTGCTCATCGCTCTGATAGGAGAAACAAGTCGTTCTGTGATAAAGTATATCGCAACAAGTGTAGCAAGCATGAGCCACAAGGTTGACATAACTATAGTTTTTATCATAGCCTCAAGAAGAACGTCTGTTGTCGATGAAAGTGAAACAGACATGACAGATCCGACAGTTTTTCCGTCTTTTGTGGTTATCGCTTGGATATATGAACGATGTTTTTCACTGAAAAATCCATCAAGGTCGCTATAACTTGAGATGGTTTTCTTCTGTGCAAGCTCATTTACGATTGAATCCGGATACACATAGGTAGCATCAGTGCTTACAATACCGTCCTCATCACCGAAATAGGTTTTGTTCTGTGTACCGCCTATCAGTTTTACTACACCGTCACCATCAGCTACAAATATAATAATTGTATCGCTGTCGTTAGCCATAGCCTTGAGAACAGGAATTATTTCATAAACCGAACCATTCAGATAATCATTAAAGCTGACCTCTCCGCTTTTGGTGTAGTCGTTTATCATATAATCCGTTGCGGCGTATGTCACATTTGTCAGTGTGCGAGTTTTATCCTGCTCATCGTACACATTGACAAGTGTGGTTATAATTGACGTTGAAAAAAAGATACTGACTATGCTTATTAGCATGAATGTAGAGATATATTTGACAAAAACGCTTTTGAACATGACATCCCCCAAAATATTTGTGCAAAAAATCAAGGGCTGACGAAAAGCTCATCAACCCCGATTATTCTTTATTGAAATTATTCAGCCGCTGAAAAATCAGTTACTGTACTACTTCAAACTTATATCCGACGCCCCATACTGTCTTGAGACTCCATTTATCGGATACGCCCTCGAGCTTTTCTCTGAGACGCTTTACGTGAACGTCAACGGTACGAGAGTCTCCGAGGTAATCAAAGCCCCAAACCTTATCGAGAAGTGCATCTCTTGTGAATACACGGTTGAAGTTAAGTGCGAGGAAGTAGAGAAGCTCCAGTTCCTTCGGCGGGATATCAACAGCCTTACCGTTGAGCTTGAGTTCGTACTTTTCACGGCTTATCTCGATGTTTTCAAACTTTATTGTCTCATCGTCATTCTGATTATCGTGTGCGGAATAACGTCTGAGGACAGCCTTGATTCTTGCTGAAAGCTCTTTCATCTCGAACGGCTTTACTACAAAGTCATCTGCTCCGAGTTCAAGTCCTACGACTTTATCGAGAACTTCGTCCTTTGCGGTTATCATAATGATGGGCTTAGAAGATATCGCTCTAATTTCACGGCAGACCTGATTACCGTCCTTATTCTTCGGAAGCATAAGGTCGAGCAGAACGAGGTCGGGTTCATACATTTTGAAATAGCTTAAACCCTCTATACCATCGTTAGCGGTCTTTACTTCATAGCCTTCATTTTCAAAATAAAACTTCAACAGATCACAGATATTGGGATCGTCGTCAATTACCAGTAATTTTGTTCCCATTAATATTCCCCTCTTTCATGATTGATCCTTAATTTTATGCAATAAATATGAATTATTCTCTCAAATTCAATGATTAGACGACGCTGAAAAGCAAATTGTTCCCGAAGAAACAAATTTTATGCCATATAATCTCCGTTATAGCTTACGAGGACAGCCTTATCTACGCCGTCTGTATCAGAGAGCTTGTTAACAAATTCGCTTGTGTTGTCTCCGAGTCTTACTTCGTATGTAATTTCGATATAGCCACGCTTTACAGTCTTGGACTTGAGAGCGGACTTCTTTGTGGATTCCTTAATGATTTCAACAGCCTTGTTTTCAGCTGCGTCGTTTTCGCACTCAACAACTACGATATACTCACAGTCGGAGGACTTTGCGTTTACGAATACGAGGAGGATAGCACCTACGATAAGAGAACCGATAACTGCGAGAGGCCACATACCTGCACCGAGAACGATACCAACTGCGATTGACCAGAAGAGGTATACGATGTCAAGGGGGTCTTTAATAGCTGTACGGAATCTTACGATTGAGAGAGCACCTACCATACCGAGCGAGAGAACTACGTTGGAAGTTACTGCAAGAATGATGAATGTGCCTATCATTGTGAGTGCAACGAGGGAAACGCCGAAGGAACGTGAGAATACTACGCCCTGATATGTTTTCTTATAAACAAAGTAGATGAACATACCGAGAGCAAATGCAAGTGCAAGTGCAACGATGGTATCAGGGAGAGAGAAAGATGCAGTTCTCTCAAGGAAGCTGCTTTTGAAGATATCGTTGAATGACATTGTGAAAAAATTCCTTTCAAATTTAGTTCTTATTAATGTTGCCGTCAACCGTAGATTCGACAACGCTCATATTTGGACATGGACTGTCTGTCACGGCATACCGGGTTTATCACGTACTTGATAATGTCTGGGAGGAATCTGTCGTATTTTACCTCAAGAACGTCGGGACCAGGTGTAGGTACAAGCGGTGTTGGGTCAAAAAGGTCTAACGACTTAATACCGGTTCTGATATCGGTATCAAGAGTTACTCTGACGTTTCCTGCCTCATAAATAAACGGGAATCTGGTGTATTCTACGAGGGTCTTAGGTCTTAGCGAGTAGCCTTTCATCTGTGCATAAAGCTCCGCTACGACACCTCTTCCGTCTCCGAGCATCCACTCGATATCGCCTGAAACGATTTTTTCATACTCATCCCTAGTGATTCGAGCGGCGAGCTTCTGGGTCATCTCGTCTCGCTTTACTTTCTTCTCGAGACAAATAAAGTCGTCTCGTCCGTTATAGATACGGATTCGGAACTTGGAGCGTGGGTTATCGCCGTTTATCTTCTCTGACAAAGCCCTGTCATTGTAGTTATCGAAGTAAAGGCTTCGTATCAGATAAGTTCCATTAGCTCCTGTATGCGGGTCTCTTTCCATAACGACACCGAGGCGTCTTGCAAGAATTTCGCAATCACAAGCATTGAGGTAGTACTTATACTCATGCCTGTAAACAGCTTCAGAAATCATATTCACCTCCGATGTGTTGTTGATTTAATCAATATACGCTATTTTAACCTAATTATATGAAAATAGTGTGAACTGAAAGTGATGTGATTATTAATTCCATCTAATATTATCAAGAAAATTATATTTTTGCAAAAAACGTCTCATTTCACTTGAATATCAGGTCGAAAAAGTGTATAATTAAGATTGTAATATTTTGTTTATATCACTACATGAAAGGAAAACCGCTATCCATTGCGGACTATATAATTAATAATGAAACTTGGTATAATAGGTCTTCCCAACGTAGGAAAAAGTACGCTTTTCAACGCTCTCACAGGTGCGGGCGCTCCCAGTGCGAACTATCCTTTCTGCACAATCGACCCCAACGTAGGTATTGTTCAGGTTCCCGACAGCCGTCTTGACAAGCTCGCTGAGATGTACTCTCCCGAACTTTATACTCCTGCTACCGTAGAATTTGTTGACATCGCAGGTCTTGTAAGAGGTGCTTCAAAGGGTGAGGGTCTCGGAAACAAATTCCTCTCTCACATCCGTGACGTTGATGCTGTCGTTCACGTTCTCCGCTGCTTTGAAAACGGTGATATTGTACACGTTGACGGAAGTGTTGACCCTCTCCGTGACCTTGAAACTATCAACATGGAGCTTATCTACTCCGATATCGAACAGGTAGAAAAGAGAATCGACAAGACTGCAAAGCTCCTCAAGGGTGACAAAACACTTCAGCCTCAGCTTGATCTCCTTAATCGTATTCTTGAAGCTCTCAACGAAGGCAAAACCGCTCGTCAGGTTGAAATGAGCGAGGATGACATTGAACTTCTCGGTGACATAAATCTTCTCACACTCAAGCCTATCATCTATGTAGCAAATGTAAGCGAAGATGAAGCTGTCGAAGTATCTCCCGATAACGAGCTTTTCAACAGACTCAAGAAGGAAGCAGACGCAGAGGGAGCTGAAGTTATCCCCGTTTGTGCCGGTATCGAAGCTGAAATATCCGAACTTGAATCCGACGAAAAGGCTGCATTCCTTGAAGAAATGGGAATTACCGAAAGCGGTCTTGACAAGCTCATTAAGGCAAGCTATTCTCTCCTTGGATACATCAGCTACCTTACAGCAGGTCCTAAGGAAGTTCGTGCATGGACTATTGTTAAGGGTACAAAGGCTCCTCAGGCGGCAGGTAAGATCCACTCCGACTTTGAAAGAGGATTTATCCGTGCCGAAGTCGTATCCTTTGACGACCTTATGGAATGCGGTTCCATGAATGCGGCAAAGGAAAAGGGTCTTGTACGCAGTGAAGGCAAGGACTACGTAATGCGTGACGGAGATATCGTTCTCTTCAGATTCAACGTATAATTTCAAAAAATACAGACTGCCTTATCGGACTTGTTATCGTCTGAATGGCAGTCTTTTTTTGTTCAGTTTATTCCGTTCAGGGCAAAAAATTCATTCCGCAGTATCGCACACGTTCCGATAGAGACATATTTCCCTTTAACGTGCATGGAATCTCTGCCGACTCCTTCAAACTGCATACCTACTTTTTCCATAACACGGCGGCTGCGGTCATTTCCTACCATGTATCTTGCTTCTATACGGTGAAGTCTGAGTTCACAGAAGCCGTATCTTAAAACTGCGTTTACAGCTTCAGGTGCAAGTCCATAGCCCCAGAACACAGGATTCAGTACATATCCTATCTCACCGGAGTTTGACTCGATGTTCAGTCTTGTAAAACCGCACGTTCCTATCATTTTTCCGCCATCTTTAATTGTCAATGCCCAGTCAAAAAAATCACCTGCACGGTATCTCGACTGGATATAAGCAAGGTACTTGTATGTATAGGTCTCACTTTCATGCGGTTCCCATAGAAGATACCTTGTCACATCATGCCTGCACGCATATTCGTACATATCCGCCGCATCCTTTTTCTGCATCTTTCTGAGAAGAAGTCTATCGGTTTCAATATACGGTGGGTCACGGAATATTCTTGTTATCTCATCACGGTTCATATCGCTCAACTTCCGAGGGGGTAGTATTTGCTCCGTTCAATTCATCGGGGCACTAACCTATATTATATACTCATCCGTCTATTTTTTCAATGAGTTTGCAAGATTTTTTGTATATTTTTTCTTTTTCAGATTTTATTTACATTTAGCGTATTGTATTGCTCCGTCTCATGTGGTAAACTGTCCTGTGATATCTTCGTCATGGGTGGAATATAATCAAATACCAACTTCATGGACGGAGGAATATCATGT
Organism: uncultured Ruminococcus sp.; assembly: GCA_964438725.1. Classification (GTDB taxonomy): domain Bacteria; phylum Bacillota; class Clostridia; order Oscillospirales; family CAG-272; genus UMGS1696. Next base: position 8,861 of record CAYTLG010000011.1, read on the forward strand.
ACGAAACGGAATTTTTCACGGACAACACAAGAAGAAAGCTGTACAGCACTGTCTTTACGGTGTTTTTTGTATGTCTTGGTGTGTTTGCTCTGTCATCGGTGCTGTCATATTTTGTCACGACAAAGCTGTACGACGGAAGTGTTGTGTTCTCGCTGAACGCTGCACGCTACACACTGTATGAGCTTATAATTCATCGCATACCTACGCTGACGCTTCTTTTGATTCTGCTGTTTTCGACATTCACGCATTTCACTTGCTGTACGGTCATTATTGTGGCTCTCTGGCGTGGAATATGTACGGGAGTATTTGTATCGGCAATGGTATCGGGTCTTATCTCCGGTATTGGAAGATACAGTATAGCTGCCTGTACTGCAATGCTTGTCGAATGTGCGGTGATATTTGTGCTATCTGCGTTCTGTATGATATACTCTGAAGCTATATGCGTGCTTCGTGCATCAGAGGAACGGACATATATGGCTTGTATTTCGGCTGAATTTATTCGATATGTGTCAGTGCTTGGCGGTATCGCTCTTATTTCGTCTGCCGCTGCCGAGCTTCTGTTTTTTGCATGATACTATTAAGCAAAGGAAACATAAAATGGCTGATTTCAACGATAGAAACAACAAAAACCTCTCGCTCGATGAAATTGAAGAACTTGAGCAGGAAGAAAAATTACGTGAGAAACGTGAAAAGCGAAACATATTCTCACGTGCAAACAAGGATGGAAAGGGCGTTGAAAAAGACGAAACTCCCATTTGCGATGAGCCTACACTGAAAAACTTCTTCGTATTCCTCGGAAGAAAGCTTAACCAGCTTCTCAGCGTGAACATTATGATGATATTCGGAAACTTCCCGATATTCTTCTTGCTCTTCGCAATGAGCGGTTATCTCTCCGTGCATCTTTCATCCCCCAGCTTCGTTGCATTTGCACCGCTGTACGGAGTTACGATGTTCGACAAAAGCCCTGCAACCGCTGCTCTTTGGACAGTATTCTCACGTCAGTCCAGTGTGACAATACTCACAACCGCCGACAAGATACTCATAGGTATCGGTGCATTAACACTGCTCACATTCGGTCTTGTAAGAATCGGTGTTACATACATCATCAGAAATATGTTCCGCGGTGAGCCTGTGTTCATGTTCCACGACTTCTTCTATGCTATAAAGCGTAACCTGAAGCAGGGTATCATCTACGGTATACTTGATGTTGTAATAACAGGACTTATCATATACGATATCGTATTCTTCAACCTCAACTACAACCTCAGCACAATGACAAACGTAATGTTTTATATGAGCCTCTGTCTTGCGATGCTGTATTTCTTCATGCGTCACTACATCTACCTCATGCTCATCACGTTTGACCTTTCACTGCTCAAGATGTTCAAGAACGCTCTTCTCTTCACTATTCTCGGTATCAAGAGAAATATCATGGTGTTCCTCGGTACTCTTGCACTTGCACTTATCGAATTCTTCCTTATTTACGCATACTTCCCTCTCGCAGTTATCGTTCCTTTCGTGATACTCCCTGCACTTCTAATTACAATAGGAGTTTACGGTGTATATCCTAAGATAAAGGAAATAATGATAGACCCGTACTACGAAAAAGTAAGCACAACAGCGGAGGAATAAACTTCAGCTAAGTAGTGAAGTCAACCATCCCACTCTTGAGAATTTATCATGCGGACAAATTCTCCGTTTTTACGGTTTGAAATTTGAAGAAGAATAAAAATATTCAAAGCCACAGCTGTTATTACGATAGCCTGTGGCTTTTTTATTGCAAATCAATCCCAGAGACTCGGAAACTCAATATATACCGCCACTTTTTCGTATTTAAAGTAGAATCAGAATGAAACAGATCTCTTCAAAAGCTGGTAGTATCCGCTCGTGATATTTCCTAATATTTGGAAGTCATTGCTTATCATCGTTATCCTTATGTTCTCCGACATATTATCTATGCTGAAAGAATATTCTTCGACAGAGTTATCTTTAGATGTTCTCCTCAAAACTGTTATTCTCGTTTTTTCTGTGTTTTCTCATTTTTATTCTCCTTTTCGGCTTTGTTTTTTTGAATAGTTTTTTTGCCTCCATTATATATCGTAAAGGTGGTCTGTACACAAACGTAAAACAGACCTGCACGAATTACATTTCATACAAAACTTTACTCATACAAGTCTGTTTTATCAAAAATTCTTTCTTATACGCTCAAATGCTCCTTTTTCTAGACGTGACACCTGTGCTTGTGATATTCCTATCTCCTCCGCTATTTCCATTTGTGTTTTTCCTGCGTAGTATCTTTCGGAGATTATTTTACGCTCCTTTTCACTGAGTGACGATATCGCTTCTCTTAATGCTATATCCTCTAACCATATCTCGTCACTTGTGTTTTCGTCCCGTATCTGATCCATAACGCATATTGAATCCGTTCCATCGCTGTACACTGTATCATAAAGTGAAACCGGTTCCACTATCGCTTCAAGGGCATGGCTTACATCCGATACATTTTCTCCTATTTCTGCTGCAATTGCTTCTATGGCAGGCTCTTCTCCACCCTCTGTCGATAATTTTTCCTTTGCCGCAAGTGCCTTATATGCCAGGTCTCTTACTGAACGGCTTACTCTTATGGTGTTGTTGTCTCTGAGGTATCGTCTGACCTCTCCTATAATCAAAGGAACCGCATATGTTGACAGCTCCACATCCATATCTATCTTAAAATTATCTATCGCTTTTATCAGACCGATACATCCCACCTGAAACAAATCATCAAGGTTTTCACGCTTACCTGCCCTGCTCACAAATCGCTGAATTATGCTGAGAACCAGACGAAGATTTCCGTCTATGAGCTGTTCTCTCGCCTCGCTGTCACCTTCTTTAGTACGTCTTAAAAGTTCTTTTTTCTCTGATGATGTCAATATCGGAAGTTTTGACGTATTAACGCCGCATATCTCGACCTTATTGTACATTATTTGGTTTTCCTTTGCACTTTTTGCTTACATCTTCATTATTGCCAAAGTGCAGTGGAAATAATACAAAAGGCCGACATCCACTTTTAGGTAGTTGTCAGCCTGAATTATTAAAGTACCATGACCAGTGTTCCAAGACCTATCAGTACACATCCGATAAAAGATTTCGGTGTGAATTTTTCATGCAGGAACACAAACGCAAGCACAAGTGTGATAACAACACTCAGTTTATCAATCGGAACGACCTTTGAGGCTTCACCAATCTGTAACGCACGGTAATAGCAAAGCCATGACGCACCAGTTGCAAGTCCTGAAAGTATCAGAAATAGCCAGCTTTTTCTGCTTATATCACTGATTCCACCCTGAGTACCTGTGATAAAAACCATTCCCCATGCCATGACTACCACCACCATTGTTCGAATGGCAGTTGCAAGATTCGAATTTACTCCATCAATACCGATCTTTGCAAGTATCGAAGTCAGTGACGCAAACACCGCCGACAGCAATGCAAATACGAACCACATAATATAATTCACCTCTATATTACTTCATTCGACTAATTATAACACAAAGATAAATTTAAAACAATATATTCCAAGGTAAAATTTGCATATTACTGTCGTAAATATACTGTAAAGCGTGATTGATTTTTGTAACTTATTGAATCAGATGTATTTTTCGAATGTGAAGCGTGCCAGTCTGATGTGCTGTCTTGCAACGGTATACGACATAGCAAGCTCACCATCTATATAATGTTGAACAAAAGGATAGAAACAGCTCGTATGCATTTTAGCCTGAAGAACAACACGGCTTTGTGTTATATCGTACGTATTTATTTCAACTACACCGATATGCTCTCTGGCTATCGGGGCATGGAAAAGATAGAGCTTACCTTTATACATAATGAAATCCGAGCGTGACTGACAATCCTCTATCTCCACGGGAACTGCCCATTTTTCTCCGACAAGGTCGTAATATGTAAGAAAACCATATTTGTTGGTATCCTGCTGTCTGACAAAATAATACACCTTATCTTCGTAGACGTATACCGCATTTTCCCATTTTGAGTCGTTGATAAAATCGGGCTGCGATACATATTCCCATGTAACGAGGTCGGAGCTTTTAATAACGCAGTTGAAATCTCCGCTGTACATACCGCTGTAATAGTATTTGACACCGTTTTCCACACGTGATGACAACTTCTGCATGATTCCGATATCGGAAAACATATTCTTACAAGGGATGTTGTTTTCGGCAAGAGCAGTTTTTATTCCGCTTACTGAAAAGTCATTTATAACATTGCCAACCTTGAGACGGTTTACGCCGATTTCACCGAGAGTCTTTGTTGAAAGTGTAAACGGACAGTAGAATCGGTAGTAATTTCCCTCAGTGCGTGCTGTCCACATGACATATATTGTATCATAATCCTTTTGCATAAGGATAGTGTCGTACACCATGTCTATATGTTTTCCGTCAACAACATCGCCTATCGTCTGTATGTCGATAAAGCTCTTGTTATCAATGTCGTTCACCGCTGCCCAAGCAAGACGTGCGGTCTGGGTTTCGGGATTTTCCGATGGCTCCTTTGTGTTTGCGTAGTATGTCATGTATACCGTTCCGTCAATCACGATAAATGTTGATACATGAGCCATTTTGTCACCGTCTTTTTCAAAATCGGATACAAAGTTTTCTTCAATCTCACGTGCAAAGCCTTCTCCGACTTTTTCGACCAACGCTCTGTCAAAGCTGAGTTTGTGTGACTCTGCAATCGGTCTGCCGGGAGTAATAACAAGCTCCTTGTTTGTTTTAACATCTTCCGAAAATACCCGTCCCATAATTTTTCCTCCTAAGTACAGGTTGAATTTTCTATATCAAGCTACGCACATTATAACATAGTATTCAGCGGATTTAAAGTAACTTGTCAAAATCAAGTAAATAAATGAATATAAACTGTGTGCTGTTTCACAAAAACGAAAAAAATCGAGAAAACCTCTTGACAAAAAACACCCTTGTGTGCTATAATATAAAAGCTGTCAGATAGTAATCGATGACAGATGCCCCATTAGCTCAGTAGGTAGAGCACTTGACTTTTAATCAAGGTGTCCGGAGTTCGACTCTCCGATGGAGCATATCTCCTGTATCTAACCATGCAGGAGATTTTTTATTGCAATAATTTACCGCAGATACGATTTTTCACGTCGCACCTGCGGTATTTTTTGTTTATACGTTAAATATACTTTTTGTGTTTGTATTCGTATCCACAAATGAGGTCGTTTGTTGATTCCGGCAAGAATCAACATTATTTCCTGATATTTGTGAGGCACTACAGAATAATGACCCTTTTGCGCCTCGGCAACAATGCCTTCGTGGATTTTTTCGGTTGCAAAAGATAATACCATGTGATATAATTAACTACAATGATAAACATTTACGAAAGGATTGAAAATGAAATATCTTTCTTTTCCGGGACTCGGTATAGAGCAGTTTCATATTGATAAAATTGCTTTTACAGTATTCGGTCACGGTATCGCATGGTACGGTATACTAATAACATTCGGTATGGTTCTTGCCGTCCTGCTTGCTCTTCACCTTTGCAAAAAAGAGGGGATAACCTCAGACGACATCATTGACCTTGCATTTACAGTTATCGTTTTCGGAGTAATCGGAGCAAGAACATATTATGTAATCTTCTCGTGGGGCGAGATAAACTATGTAGCGACTGGCAGAACGTGGATTCAAAACTTACTCGGAACGCTTTACAATTGCATAGCAGTCTGGAATGGCGGACTTGCGATATACGGCGGAGTTCTCGGCGGTCTTATATCTGCGTTTGTTTTTTCCAAAATAAAGAAAATCAACTACCTGAAGCTCACCGATATTCTGGCAGCGTGCGTTCTCGTAGGTCAGATAATCGGAAGATGGGGTAACTTCATCAACATCGAAGCCTTCGGTGGAGAAACAGACCTCCCGTGGAGAATGGGAATTACATATATCATAAACAATACCGTAATAAGCGAAAAATTTGTACATCCTACGTTCTTTTATGAATCACTTTGGAATATCTGCGTATTAACGGTAATCCTTATACTTTACAGAAAAAAGAAATTCGATGGTCAGATGAGTGCGACATACTTTATCGGCTACGGAATCGGAAGAATGCTGATAGAGGGTCTTCGTACTGACAGCCTCATGCTCGGAAATCTCAGAGTTTCACAGGGACTCAGCTTTCTTCTCGTAGCACTGGGAGTAGTTATGTATATAGTACTCGGCAGCAAAGCAAAAAGTAAGCGTGAAGAAGCCCGTGAATATGTTTCGGTTTACGCTGATATTGAAAAAGCCGAAGAAAAGTCTGAAAAAAACGAGCAGGAGAATGAAAATGGCGAAAATAATTGATGGAAAAAAGATATCCGCATCGGTAAGAGAAGAATTAAAAGAAAAAGCAGCAAGATTTTATGAAAAGACAGGATTCAAACCCGGACTTGCTGTTGTGATAGTCGGAGCTGACCAGGCATCTCAGGTCTACGTCCGAAATAAAAAGCGTGCCTGTGAAGATGTCGGTTTTTACTCTGAGGTACATGAGCTTCCGGAAAATTCAACGATGGATGAGCTTAAAGAAAGGATCAGTGAGCTTGTTTCAAATGAAATGATTCACGGAATACTTGTACAGCTCCCACTTCCGAAGCACCTCGATGAAAAGCAGATACTCGACATGATACCTCCGCACATGGATGTTGATGCATTCCATCCCATAAATGTAGGTAAAATCATGATAGGCGAGTACGATTTTCTTCCCTGCACCCCAGCAGGAGTCATGAGAATGCTCAAATATGAAGGAATTTCCGTCGATGGAAAAGAATGTGTAGTAGTAGGCAGAAGTAATATCGTTGGCAAACCTATGACCATGCTTCTTCTTAACGAAAACGGAACGGTTACTACCTGTCATTCCCATACAAAAAATCTTGCTGAAGTTACAAAACGTGCCGATATCCTTGTTTCATGCGTTGGTCGAGCAGGTTTCATTACAGCAGACATGGTAAAGGATGGAGCAGTTGTAATAGATGTCGGCATAAACCGTGACGCAAACGGAAAGCTCTGTGGAGACGTGGATTTTGAGTCCGTATGCGAGAAAGCATCCGCAATTACACCTGTTCCCGGTGGTGTCGGAGTCATGACAATAACAATGCTTCTTGAGAATACACTCAAAGCTGCGGAAATGCACTGCGGAGTTCAAGCATAATCTGTTGTTGTGAATTAACAAAGAACACAAAAGTAAAACAATAAAAAAACGGCAATATTATTTCAAAAAATATATAACTTGTCCTTGACGAGGGATGAGTTTTGTGATACAATATTGAATGCCGCATGGTGTCGGGTCATTAAAGGATGGTTTATTCCGTCCTACCTACCCAGCGAGTTCACATTAAAAGAAAGTGAGGTGCTTTTCGGAAATGTTCGCAATCATTGAAACAGGCGGAAAGCAGTACAAGGTCAACGAAGGAGACGTTATCTTCGTTGAAAAGCTCGAATGTGCAGAAGGCGAGAAGATCGTATTTGACAAGGTTCTCGCAGTAAGTGCAGACGACGGATTCAAGACAGGCAAGCCCACAGTTGCAGGTGCAACAGTAACAGCTAACGTAGTAAAGAACGGCAAGGGCAAGAAGATCTACGTTATGACCTACAAGCCAAAGAAAAACGAAAAGAAGAAGATCGGTCACAGACAGCCTTATACTAAGGTTCAGATCGAAAAGATCGCGTTTTGATTTGCAGCCGTGAAACGGTAGCAGGTGGATTCAAGTGACAAAAATTACATTCTTAAAGCGTGGCGGAGTGTTCTGGGGATTCAGAGAAAACGGTCATACGGGATTCGGAGAAGAGGGTGACGATATCCTCTGCTCGGCAATATCCGCAATGACTATGCTGATACTCAACACACTTGAGGCCGCATACGAGTGTTCAGTCGATTATAAAATCGATGAAGAAACTACGGATATTACAGTAAAATGTCGTTCGGCTCTTCCCGAATATGAGAAGGACGAAAGAAAGCAGTTTGCGGCATCCGGACTCATTCTTGGGTATTTTTACCAGATGAACGATCTCGTGGAAGAGTATTACGAATTTCTTGAAGTCGATACCGCCGAGGAGTAACGGCATTATTAATAATGGAGGAAATAACAATGATCAGAATAGGTTTACAGTTCTTCGCTCATAAAAAGGGTGTTGGTTCAACAAAGAACGGTCGTGATTCCCAGTCCAAGAGACTTGGTGTCAAGAAGGCTGATGGCTCAACTGTAGTTGCAGGAAACATCATCATTCGCCAGAGAGGCACACATATCCATCCCGGTAACAATGTTGGCATCGGTACAGACGATACATTATTCGCTCTCATCGCGGGTAAGGTTAAGTTTGAAAACATCGCTAACGGCAGAAGACAGGTTAGCGTATACGCTGAGTAATTTCAGTTACGCATACCCCCACGCGTGAATAACGCAAAAAACAACAAAAGTCAAACAACAGTACGCTGAATAAGCGAACAAAACAAAAGTCAACAACAGCAAAAAGGTATCGTTTGAAATCTGTTTTCACTTGTTTCAAAGGTTCCAAAGACCGTTTTCAGAAATGGAAATGGTCTTTTTGCATTTTTTGCAATACATAATCCACCGCTAAATGAACAGATTAATGAATAGCGAAATAAATGCGAGACGAGGAATATGTAATGCTTAATAATGTAAAAAAAGTGTGTGTCGCAGCTCTGACAATTATTGTCGTGACTTTGGCCTTCCCTGCTGCCGTGTATGGAGCTGATATTGATGAGGTTTACGTTGGCGGAATGCCGTTTGGAGTAAAATTCTTCGCAGATGGCATAATCATCGTTGGATTTACAGAAATTGAAACTACCGATGGAGCAAAAAATCCCGCATATGACGCAGGACTTAGAGTAAACGATGTTATAACAGAGATAAACGGAAGTGACGTAAACTCATCCGTAGAGCTTGCAAAATTGATTGAAGAAGCAGATGGTCAGGTCGAGGTTACTTTCATCCGTGGAAAAAGCAAAAAAAGCACAATGCTTGAACCGTTCGTAAGCACAACGGACGGCAAGAAGAAAACCGGTATGTGGATTCGTGACACAACAGCCGGCATAGGAACTATCACCTATATAATTCCGAAAACGGGTGAATTTGCTGGACTTGGACACGGAATATGCGATACAGAGACAGGCGAACTTATGAAAATGGAACGTGGAACTGTCGTTGATGTGCAAATATCCGGCATAACCAAAGGAAAAAGCGGAACTCCGGGAGAGTTGAAAGGGATATTCACGTCTGAAAAATCGGGTGTTCTGACGAAAAATACCGTCTGCGGAGTCTATGGATGTCTGAACGAGATACCATATTCACTGATTCCTGAAGATATAATCAAAATTGCTGAATCTGACGAGGTACACACAGGTGATGCGGTGATATGGTGTACACTCGATGGAAATATTCCGCATAAATACAAAATTAAGATAGATGAAATACACCGCTCGGAAAATCGCAGCTTTTCTATAACCGTGACCGACCGTGAATAGGAACTATCACCTATATAATTCCGAAAACGGGTGAATTTGCTGGACTTGGACACGGAATATGCGATACAGAGACAGGCGAACTTATGAAAATGGAACGTGGAACTGTCGTTGATGTGCAAATATCCGGCATAACCAAAGGAAAAAGCGGAACTCCGGGAGAGTTGAAAGGGATATTCACGTCTGAAAAATCGGGTGTTCTGACGAAAAATACCGTCTGCGGAGTCTATGGATGTCTGAACGAGATACCATATTCACTGATTCCTGAAGATATAATCAAAATTGCTGAATCTGACGAGGTACACACAGGTGATGCGGTGATATGGTGTACACTCGATGGAAATATTCCGCATAAATACAAAATTAAGATAGATGAAATACACCGCTCGGAAAATCGCAGCTTTTCTATAACCGTGACCGACCGTGAATTACTTGAAAAAACAGGTGGAATTGTTCAGGGAATGTCAGGTTCTCCCATCATTCAGGACGGGAAGCTGATTGGAGCTGTGACACACGTTCTTGTTTCGGAACCCGAAAAGGGATATGGTATCTTCATCGAAAATATGCTTGATGCGGCTGAATAATATAGCAAAAAACGGAGCTTCGTTATGGAAAGAATCCATTCACGAAACTCCGTATTTTTTATAGATCAAGCATTAAAGCTCAACGTCTTCGTCCTCGTCGGTAATGAGGGGTTTCTGGCAAGCGGGGCATACAACGTCTTCGGGATTTACCGAATCATCGAAGTAAACCTTTCCGCCGCAATGAGGACACATGGCAACGTAGAATTCTTCTTCGTCGTCATCACAGTCGCAACCGCAATCGCAGCAATCACAATCATCGTCATCGTCGCAATCACAGCAGTCGCAATCATCTTCGTCGTCGCAGCAGCAGTCGTCATCTACATCGTAAACGACTTCTTCCACAGAACCGAGATCCTCGTCAAGCTCTTCAATATACTCGTTTGCTACATCGAGTTCATCACGAAGTGTCTCAATCTCAGCAGCCATCTGGTCGCAGAGTTCAGCAAGAGCATTGATTATCTTTCCCTCAGATGTAGTAGTATCAAGGTTTGAACCCTCGATAAGACCTTTAATGTAGGAGCTGTATTCCTTTGTTTTCATTTCAGTATACCTATCCTTTCAAATGATTTCGATCACCGTGTAACTTGCCGTTACTGACAGCGAGACTTACGCTCTTTCGAGATACTCGGATGTACGGGTGTCGATCTTGATCTTGTCGCCTGTATTGATGAAAAGGGGAACTCTGATAGTTGCACCTGTTTCAACTGTAGCTGTCTTGGAGGCACCTGTTGCTGTGTCTCCTCTTACGCCGGGTTCGCAGTCTGTGATCTCGAGTTCAACGAACATCGGAGGTTCAACTGAGAAGGGCTTGTCCTGATAGGAACGAATTGTACAAATCATTTCTTCCTTAACGAACTTGAAGTTATCACCGATAAGATCCTGTCCGATCGGAACCTGTTCGTATGAATCGAGGTCCATGAAGTAGTAAAGGTCGCCATCGTTGTAAAGATACTGCATATCCTTACGGTCGATTCTAGCGTCGTTGTACTTATCTGTAGGGGAGAATGTCTTTTCTACAACTGCACCTGTGATAACATTTCTGAGCTTGGTACGAACGAACGCAGCTCCCTTACCGGGCTTTACGTGCTGGAATTCGATAACCTGCATAACCTGGCCGTCCATATCAAATGTAATACCGTTTCTGAAATCGCCTGCTACAACCATAGTAGTTTTTATCCCCAGATGAATGAGGATAAACTCCTTTCGATATATAAAATAGTTTGAAATTACAATACACTATATTATACTATATTCTCTCCTGTTTTGCAAGAGGATAGCACAGTTTTTTTCGTTTTTCGCTGAGTTTTACAATTTATTTATTTTTTTACACGCTTGATGAGCTTTACTAACTCAACTACGGGGATGACACAGAAGCCGAGAAGTATAGCTGTAATATATTCACGACCGCCTACTGCTGTGAAATCGAACGCATTTGCAAGGAACGGAATTTCACATACGGCTGTTGTGAGTACAAGGCTGGCGATAGCTGCGATATTAAGAGTTTTGTTCATGCCCTTAATCTGGAAGAGGCTCTTCTCTCTTGAACGCATATTAAAGCTATGGAAAATCTCAGCCATAGAGAGGGTAAGGAATGCCATTGTAACACCGTGGTCAGATCCGCCGAAGCCGAATGAGCCAAGCTCAAACATATGACCGAAGCCATAGCTCAATATAACGAGGATGGAGATAAGGAGACCCTGATATCCAACATCGAAGCCAAGACCGCCGGAGAACACGCCCTCATTAGCTTCTCTGGGCTTACGCTTCATGATGTCTGTCTCAGCCTTTTCCATACCGAGAGCGAGTGCGGGAAATGTATCTGTGATAAGGTTTATCCAAAGGAGGTGTACGGGTTCGAGGATATTGAATCCCATGAGAGTTGCGGCAAAGATGGTTATAACTTCACTCATGTTGGAGCCGAGGAGGAACTGTATTGCCTTACGGATGTTATCGTAAATACGTCTTCCCTCTTCAACTGCGGAAACGATAGTTGCAAAGTTATCGTCGGCAAGAACCATGTCTGCTACGTTCTTTGTAACGTCAGTACCTGTGATACCCATACCTACACCGATATCAGCAGACTTGATAGAAGGAGCATCGTTTACACCGTCACCTGTCATTGCGGTAACGTAACCTGCTTTTCTCCACTGATTTACGATACGTGTCTTATGTTCGGGCTGCACACGTGCGTATACAGAAATGTTTTTATATTCCTTTTCAAATGTAGCATCGTCCATCTTTGAAAGTTCAGCACCTGTAAGAGCGTACTGTCCATCTCCGATAATACCAAGCTCACGTGCGATAGCTACCGCTGTATCCTTATGGTCACCTGTTATCATAATTGGACGGATACCTGCACTTCTGCATTCTTCGATAGCTGTCTTTACTTCAGGACGCACGGGGTCTATCATACCGACAAGTCCGAGGAAGCAAAGGTCTATTTCCATATCTGCGGGCTCATAGCTTTCGGGAGCGGAGGTATATATTCTTCTGCCTGCTGCAAGAACACGGAGAGCCTGGTCAGCGAGCTTCTTGTTTTCTGCAAAGAACGAATTACGCAGCTCGTCAGTCATAGGAACTATCTTACCGTTAACAAGAGCGGTAGTACATTTACCTATAACAACGTCTGGAGCACCTGTGGTATACTGAACGAAGCCGTCACCTTCCTTATGAACGGTGGTCATGAGCTTACGCATTGAGTCAAAGGGAATTTCACCGACTCTGGGATTCTGCTTTTCAAGCTCGTATTTCGGGAGACCAATCTTAGCTGCATAGTCTACAACAGCGGTCTGAGTCGGGTCACCTGTGGAAACAGTCTGTCCCTCCGCGAGCTTTGCGTCTGTACATAATGCAAAAGATTTTGCGACCTCGTTCGTATCGCTACCAAACGCCTGAACGACGGTCATTTTATTCTGTGTAAGAGTACCTGTTTTGTCAGAGCAGATTACCTGAGCACATCCGAGTGTTTCAACCGCTGTAAGGTGACGTATGATAGCCTTACGCTTTGACATGATAGTTACACCGATGGAAAGAACGACTGTAACTACGGCTGCAAGACCTTCGGGAATAGCCGCAACTGCAAGAGAAACAGCTACCATGAAGGTATCAAGTATAGTATCTGCGGAAATGCCTGTCTTTATAAGCTGTACGCCGAAAATAACAACACAAATTCCGAGAACGAGCCATGTAAGTATCTTTGAAAGCTGATTGAGCTTCTTCTGGAGAGGAGTTTCGCCATCCTCAGCCTTTGTAAGAGCATCTGCAATCTTACCCATTTCGGTATCCATACCGGTAGCTGTTACTACAACCGTACCTCTACCGTATGCAACAGAGCTTCCCATGTATACCATGTTCTTTCTGTCACCGAGGGGGATATCATCCTCACCCTTTTTGAGTCCGAGTACGTCAATGAGCTTATTTACGGGAACGCTTTCACCGGTAAGTGCGGATTCCTCAATTTTAAGGCTTGCACAGTCGATTATACGTCCGTCTGCGGGAACCGCGTCACCTGCATCGAGGAACACTATATCACCGGGAACGATATCTTCACTCTTTATAACGACAGTTTCACCGTTACGCAGGACTTTTGACGTGGCAGCCGACATTTCCTGCAATGCTTCGATAGCGTTTTCTGCTTTGTTTTCCTGATATACACCGAGAACTGCATTGATGATAACTACTGCTGCGATGATTATAACGTCAGCAAAGCTCTCACCTTCAATTACCGCAAGGACTCCCGAAATAGCAGCCGCACATATCAGGATAATTATCATAGGGTCTGCAAGCTGTGAGAGAAAACGCATAAGAAGCGACTTCTTTTTTGCGGCCTTGAGCTTGTTTTTACCGTACTGTTCTGCACGCTTGTCAGCTTCAGCAGTTGTCAGTCCACCGAGAGAGGTCTTTTGAGATGATAAGACCTCATCGACTTCGGTAAGGTATTCTTTCATTCTTTGTTTTTTCTTCCTTTTCTGAAATATTTTTCGCCTATTGGATAC
>CAYTLG010000012.1:0-21520 GCA_964438725.1 uncultured Ruminococcus sp.
ACGAGGCGGTCTTGAAAACCGTTTGGGGGCAACCCCACAAGGGTTCGAATCCCTTTCCCTGCGTTAACTAAAGCAAGAGTTAAACAAGCTCTTGCTTTTTTGTTTTCTTTGTAATATAAAAGCCTGAGTCTACTTTTTAAGATAGCCTCAGGCTTTTGTTTTATTTTTTCATGAATCTGCCAAGGGCGGTTGTGATTATCGGAACTCCTATGCAGGTCTCGATAATTTCGGGAATCATAAATGAGCCGTTGTATATCGCAGAGAACAGCCATTTTGAATAGCGGTTTACAATGTGTGTCGGATCGTCTGCGTACCACTCAATGTCGAGGGAATACCACACAGCTACGCCTGATATAATGTGACAGAGGTAGCGTATTACAGTAACGAAAAGCGTGCCGAGCACCGCCTGTATTATTACGTTGGTGCGGTCGTTTTTAGAGAATCTGATACCTCTGAAAATTCCGCTGAGTCCGAGAAGCGTGAACGGTACAATGTAGTCAAATAGCACGCAAAGAACCTTTCCGAGTACATCGGGAACCCAGGCAACGCTGGACATACCGAGAATAAGCTGTATTACCGAGTGGATAAGTCCCGCAGTAAGTCCTGCTGATAAGCCTCTGTGAAGTGAGAGGACTATTATAGGTGCCATCGAGAGCAGGGTTACTGAACCTCCGAACGGTGCTTCGTAGACCTTGACAAGACTGAGTACGCTTGCAAGTGCTATCATGAGAGCGGTTTCGGTGAGTAGATGAAGGTCGAACTTCTTTTGGTGAACTGTGTTTGCCATAACAAACTCCTTTAGATAATTTTTTAAACAAACACAGAAAATAAAAATCCGCAGCCAGTTACGGTGCGGAAGATTTAACGATACAGCATCGGTACAAAAACAGACCGAACACAAATCTCCCTACGCCGGTATTATCCGAATCAGGTTTAAAGGGTTCAGCTTATGCTATCTCAGCCATACATTCCAGTACAGCACCCCTGCGTTTGTTCTATGACATTATAGCAAATTCGTGAGCCTTTGTCAATTAGTAAAGTGAAAAAAACGACACGTGTTTGTTATGTGTTCATAAAACAGTAAAACCGACCTATGGTAATCATAAGTCGGTTTTGTTTTTTGCAGTTTCTTTTTCGACAACATGGAATTTGTTGTTTTAATCCGTGTAAGATATAGCGGTAAGGTCTTTGCTGAAAGTGAGAACAAAACAAGATGTTGTCTTGATTGTTCCGTTAAGGAGTGTTTTGTCATGGAAAACAATGTGCCGCCGCTTTGTATCGACATCAGTAACCTGAATTTCACAATACTGCTTCAGATATGCACAAATTGCCGCTGCGTGTGATACAACGATAGCAGACTCACCATCGTCCATTTTCGCAAGGAGGTCATTCATAAATTCGCTCATTCGCAACTGAACCATACGAAACGACTCACCGTTGTCATTTTTTGCATCTATATCAGTGTATTGCTTTGCCCACAAATCATTTGTAAAGGTATTTTTTGTTCCAATTTTGCGTTCGCTAAGTCTTTTCCCTCTTTTGATAGTGGGATATACTCATTTTGTAATGTTGAATTTTTAGCCGGAGTTGAATGACGAAACAAATATATTATTTTCACTTTTCTACCTCGTCAAAGTCAGACCTTTTTCTTGACTCTGCAAGCAAGCCAAACGATAATTACAGCGGGGATTCCGAGCAACATTATTGTCCACATACCATGATTTCGCAGGATATATGATATCATAAACAGTATTGCAAGTACGAACAGAGATACTGTATAGAAATTATACTTTTTTGAACCCCAAAGAGAATTGAATATCACCATGAGAAGTCCGAAAACAGGGCAGGCTATGACAAACGGCATTGCGGTTACGATTCCACACAGCTTGAGTATAACGAATACTATTGACGACAGCATAAGTACACCCATGAGTGTAAGTCCTGCGATTGCTGCGTGATTGGTCGTATATATGCCGCTGTCGCTCGGTACAGTCTCTCCACTTTGTTCGGTCAAACTCATAGCAACAGAGGATGACAGATGCTCGGATTCGAGAAGATAGTCAACACTGACTCCGAAAAGGTCTGCGATATTTTTGAGACATACGATATCGGGTACTCCGTCTCCTCGTTCCCATTTGGAGACACTTTTATCTGAGTAGCCTATCTCCTCGGCAAGACGGGCTTGAGTCATTCCGGCACTTTTTCTAAGCTCTGTGATGTTCTTTGCAATATTCTTTGGAATGTCCTCATGTGCCATGACAAGCTCCTCCTTCATATATAATGTGATTGTAGTTAAGATTTAGTTCATAAAAGCAACTCTACTGGCAGTAGAAAAGCCCTTTTTCGGTAGTTCTACTCTACTGACAATGGATTCTACCGCCTGAAGTGGCTATTACAGGTAGATTTACGATGCGTAGAGCGAGGTATACTGCCTGTGGGTTGAACAATCGTGAGTCTATTGGTATAATGATATCACAACAAAGATAAAATTCAAAGGTGAAAACAATGAAGCGATTATTAATTTTCGGTGACTCAATCATGCGTGGTGTATACTATTCTGCTGAAGAGGGAAGACATAAGGTTGTCAGCGACAGATTCAGCAGTCTCAAGGAACGTGGCTACGAAGTCGTAAACAGCTCACGTATGGGTGCAACAGTTGAGATGGGTGAAACAATGCTCCGCAAAAAGCTCACTCCCAATGCTGATGACAACGCTGAAACTACCGTTATTTTTGAATACGGCGGAAACGATTGCGATTTCCATTGGGCTGATATTTCGGCTGACCCGAACGGAGATTTTTCACCGAACACTCCAGCAGACAAATTTGCTAAGATATACGGTTTACTTATTGATTATGCTCGTGACATGGGTGCTAAGGTAAAACTGTGTAATCTGGTTCCGCTCGATTCCGAGAAATATGTCCGCTGGATATCACGTGATCTTTCGTATGACAACATTATAAGCTGGCTTGGAGATGCAAGTATGCTCTATCGCTGGCATGAATATTATAACAGAACCGCAGAAACTCTTGCTGAGAAGTACGGTGCGGAGCTTATAGATATACGCTCTCCGTTCCTGCTTTCACACAATTACAAGAACTACATCTGCTCAGACGGCATTCATCCAACTGTTGAGGGGCATCGAATGATAGACGAGCTTATCTCAGCGGCTGTATAATGATAATACACAATACCTCCACTGTTCGGGGCAACTGTACTCGATTCAGCGGAGGTATTGTGTTTTAGTTATAGATGAAGTCGGTAAGTCTCTTAGCTGCATCGGATATGTCGTAGGAAAGTATCGACATTCCGTTATACCATGCGAACTGGTAGGAATCGCTGAACGGTACGTTTTCAGTTTCGATGGAGAGTGAGCTTCCGTTAGACAAAACTGAGGTTGCGAGCGAGATAAGTGAAGTTGCGGATATGTTTGTTTTTATCAGTGAGAATGCGTAGTTTGTTATATCGTAAATGTCGGTGAGGGATTTTTCGTTTATAATCTTGTTAGCAACTGCGGTCATGGTGTCACGCTGACGTTTTGTTCTGCCGAAGTCGTTGCCGATTGAGCGGTTTCTCATGTGTGTGAGGGCTAGGGAAGGATCAAGGTGGTTCATACCGGGATTTATTGTTGTTCCCGTGTAGATACTGTACAGCTCAGCTTCTTCTGCTGTAAGCTCAAGGTCAACTCCGCCTATGTATTCAAGAAAATCCTTGACTCCGCCGAAGTCGATTACAACAAATTCCTGTATGTCAAGGTTGTAAAGCTGATTTACGGTGTTTATTGCAAGTCCGACTCCTCCATAGAAGTAGGCTGTGTTAATTCTGTTCCAGCCAACTCCCTCGATAGGCACCAGAGAGTCACGGAGAAGGGATGTGAGCTTCACTGTACCGTCCTTGGAGTTGTATGAGGCTATCATTGTTACGTCACTTCTGCCACGGTCGAGAGTTACGTCACGTGAGTCTGTGCCGAGAATGAGAATATTTTTGATATTTGCATCCTTTTGTGCTACCTTGTAAATCGGGGTTTTTCCGTATACACTGACGGCATTTTCAGAGTTTGCGAATGAAGCATCGGGATTGTGCGGTATTTCAGCATATGTTTCTGATTTTTTCGTTTCAGTTGGCTGATTTACGATTTGTGCAAGGGTTTCCGGAGGTTCGGTTTCCTTTACTGTTTCCGTAGCTTCTTCAGCCTTAGAGAAAAGCGTCTCGTCTGTGGATTCTGTTTCGGTTTCATGGGGGAGGGTTTCTGTTTCGTTTATTTCAGCGTCAGTTTCGTAAGTTTCAGTTTCGTTAGCTTCGATTATGGGTTCCGTTTCAACAAGGTCAACGCCCTCCTCCCATTCACCTGACGTGTCTATCGTTATTTCGGGATATTCCGGCATGACATACTCGGATTCACGCTCGACGGGGTGGTGCTTTTCGTATGCGAGAGTGTTGTACTGAACCACAAGCGAGCCGATTATTACAGCGGACGGTATAAGTACGAGTGTAAGTACGACCGCTATTACGATTAGTATTATCTTTCCGACAGAAAGCTTCTTTTTTTCACTTCCATCGAGAGGTGTTTTTTCTTTATCTGACATTTTATCTCCGTTTTGCTATACGAAACAGCCGCTGCCGCACGGGATAGGTTATATACCATATACTGTCCCATATCTTTAGCAGCGGCGTGTTATATTTCACGTTTCTTTTGCCTATGCTTATGTAATTTACGGCAGCTATGACCTGTGACGGTGATATTCTTTCACACCAGTTTTGGGCATCGCCGTTCATAATTAGTGTTCCGTCTTTTTCAATTTTACGTACACGGTGCAGTACAAGCGAACCGTCTATTCTCCGAAAAAGAAGTATACGTCCTTTTTGTGGAGCAAAGTTACGTGTCAGAAGTACCGTTGTTTTTCCGTCTTTCATGAGAGGCATCATACTTGTGCCACTCACAGTAAGCGGAAAATCACCGTCAGTTGACAATATAGCCGAGGTCAGGGAATCACGGTCGAGAAATCTGCGACTCATTTATCCTTGTCCTTACCATAGCCGTAGCCATAGTGGTTCTTGTACCCGTAACCGTAGCCGTAGCGATATCCATAATGATAACCGCCGTAGCCGTATTTGTAACCGTAGCCATAGCCGCCTATACCGTTCTCCGCACCGTTCAGAATGCAGCCGACGAGGTTTACATCAGAGGTGAGCATGGTATCTATTGATGAGCGTACACGATTGAGACGGACGTTATCCTGCTTGATTACGAGGTATGTGGAGTCCGCAACACTTCCGAATACGGTTGTTTCAGAAGTAAGTCCTATCGGGGAAGAGTCAACGAAGATGTAGTCGTAATTTTTGCGAAGCACATCAAATATGGATTTGAGATTGTCATGACGTGCTATGTTCCAGAGCTTATAGTGTTCTGTATTGAAGTTGAGTACGGACAGTGATATTTCACCGGGAAGTGTCAACTTTGCGATTTTAACGAGCTGACGGTCGGAAGGATCGGTTTCAAGAGGCTTTGCACCGAGCGTGTTTCTTACTCCGGGATTTCTCAGGTCGGCATCAACTATAAGTACATTCTTCTTCATGGAAGCCGCAGAGAGAGCCATGTTTACAACTGTTGTGGTTTTACCCTCTGACGGAGCGGTACTTGTTACCATGATGATTTTGCCGTTCTGTGCCGAGGCTTTAAGTACGCTGTTTCTGAGACCTCTTATAGACTCACGATAGCTGTCGCTTACGAGTGTATTTGTTATAACAACGTCACGGTTTACGTTTTTACCGTATTTTTTGAAGCTGACATTTGGAAGTACGGCTGTGCATTTCTGTCCGAGCTTCTTTGTGATGTCGTTTCTGTCGGTTACGGTGTCACGTAGAATTACATATACTATTGCCCATACTATTCCGAGCATTGCACCGATTGCCACACCCTTGATTATCTCGCTGCGGTAGCTCATGGCATTATACGGTTCTGTCGGAATTTCAGGGTAGCTAAGTATTACAAGCTCAGTATTTCCGATAACATAGTCAGACACTGCGGGGTAGTTTTTTATAACGGACTGAAGTATATCGTAGGTGAGCTGTGGGTCGTAGCCTTCTGCCGTGATAGTGAACATATTTGTACCTTTTACGGAGGAAGCCGCAAGAGTTACGGGAAGTGTGGATATATCAAGGTCGTTGCATATGATATCCTGAAGAATATTACTCTTTATTATGTTTGGGAATGTGGTTGAGAGCTGGTTTGCGGTAGCTCTGTTATAGGAGAATGAGTATGAGGTCATTCCTATACCCGATGAGCCTATTTCCTGTGTATGTACGGTGAAGGTAACTGAGGAACGGTAGCGTGGAGAGTAGCCGGTGTAGCTTCTCATGAACATAGCACCGCCACACAGTACCGCAAGTATTAATATAACATACCAGAATTTGATAAGAGAGGCAACTATCGCTTCTATGGGGAGTGAAAGCTGTTCTTCTTCGGGATTCTGCTGAGACAGATTATTTGTATCGTTCATTTCTTTACCGTTCTTTTAAAAATCTCGATTATTGTATTTGTTCGTATAATTTCCTGAATGACTGTATTTGCTTTTTCCGCCCGATTCATCCGCACCGAACTGACCAAGGAGTGAAAATTCACGGTGTACGTCGTTGAGTATGCAGCCAGCAAACTTTTCGCCGTTTTTCATTTCACGGAATGTGAGGGTTGCATCATTGATATCGGGGGTGTAGTCACGGTCTGTTCTGACGATAAGGAGTGTTTTATCTGCTACCTCACCGATAACAGCAACGTCTGCTGATACCGAAAGAGGCGGAGTGTCGATTATAATATAGTCAAACTCATTTTCAGCGAGGTATGAAAGTGATGATAAAACCGTGGGGGAGTGAATCCATCTTACATAATCCTCGTGGCTATGTGTGTTGAGTGCTATGTGCAGGGTTGTGTCACGATGAGAGTATTCTGTGTATGGGAAATTTTCGGGGGAGGCTTTTCCTGTAAGAACCGATGTGAAGTCTTTTCCCTCCGGCTGAGGAAGTGAGAATATCTTATGAAGTGACGGTTTTTTGTAGTCCATGTCAACGAGAAGTACACGATTTCCACGGCTTGCAAGTGAAAGAGCGATGTTTGCTGTGGTTGTGGACTTACCTTCGTTTTCAGCTACACTTGTTATCATGAAAATACGGCTGTTGTCGGTTCTTTTCAGGTATTCGAGCTTTGTAGCCATTTTCTGATAGCTTTCGGAGAACATGAAGTCTGTTTTGCTGTCGGTAATGAGAAGCGGTATTTTGCCTTTGTTTCTGAGGTTAAACAGACTTTGCCCCTTTTTCTGATGAGTTACCGTACCGAAAAGCACGGAGTCTATCTTGTTTCGGAAGTCCTCTTCATCCTTTACCGTGTCACGCATTACCGAAAGCACTGCTATTCCGATTAGGGAAGCAAGAGCCATTACGATTACTACTGTTGATTTGTGCTGTTCGTTTATCGTGTTTGAGGGAGATGTCGGAAGATTCGGTGGACGCATTATATCAACAACGGAGTCCTGGAATATCGCTTCTGCAATGTCGGGATATACCTCAAGCACTGCACAAAGCTCATTGTATGATGTTTCCGGAGATGTTGACGTTACAGATACGGTGAAAATGTTGGTGTCGGGGAGTGTTGAGCTTGATACCCTTCCCATGAATGAATCCATACCGAGCTTTTCGGCGGCTCTCGTCTTAACAATTGGCTGAACGAGAACTTCGGTATATATTCCTGCTATTTCGGATGATGAAGCGAGGTTTGTATAGGTATATGCTCCGGAGTTTTTCATATTCACGATGAGTGTAGATGTGCTTGTGTACTGTGGTACGTACATTCCACGACTCCAGATATACACAGCCATCATTCCGATAAGAACGGACATCACGACAACCCAGAAATTGGCGATGATATCACGGAAAAGGCTGTACGGCTCTATGTGAATGTGTGGTTTGTTTGAAGAAAAATCAGTTTTATTGTTCATTTTTAGCCTTTTTTCGATAGAATGAGTTTTTTTATTCTGCCGTGGCGTCAATCTTCGACAATTACGGTAAGAATTTTGTGTGCTTCTCTGCCGTATGCATCTGTACAGCGGTAGTGAGCTTCATACTGACCTGCGACTGATGTGTCAAGATTTGTGTCGATGAGAACGCTGTCACGCATATCTTCACCGTCAACATTTATTGCGGATATAAGATTTGCTTTGAGGTCAATCTCGTCTCCGACTTTTGCGTAGAGTATGTAGTTTTCAAGGGTTATCTTCGGTGCGGAAAGTGCTATCTGTTCGATATAGATGGGCAGGTCTACCGATATTTTGTCGCCTTTGCTGTTTGTAACCTTTGCGGAAATATTGTATGTTCCGATAGTCTGTGAGCTGTACTCTATCGCAGTTATGATTACCTTATCGCTTATGTCACCGTCGATACAGTCCATTGCACCGAGGATATAACGGATAGAGATGTTTTCCGATACTCCGAATATGAGTGAGTCGGAAAGAGTGAAGCGTGGGCTTTCGTAGTCGATATAACGTATCTTTCTCTGGGCGGAGGAAGCATGGTTGTCGTTGTCGCAGACGGAGTATTTTACAACGGAAACTCCCTTATCTGTGAATCTCGATATGGATTCGATTATAACCTTGTCGGTAATATCTCCGTCTTTTTCATCGAAAGCAGTAACTCCGGTAAGAAGTTCGTCACGGTCGGCATTGAGGCTTACATCAAGAATGCCCTCGTCGATTGTGATGGTGGGGTAGGTGTGGTCGAGCCTTATCTGCATTATGTTGAACACAACAAAAGCACAAAGGGTCAGAATAAATAATGTGAGAACGCTAAATCGCAGGATCTTCATCCTAATGGATCTCCAGACTGAATTGAATTTTATTCCCTGTATTTATCGGGGTTGATTTTTATGTTTTTGAGTATCTTCTGAGGGTTGCGGTATATGAGACGGTCGGCATAATCTACGGAGTACATACCGACTATTGCCTCATATGCATTGTTTAGAGCGGGTGTCCTGTATGTCGGGGAATGTGCATCGCTTGCAACAAAATCGGCAAGGCGATGTTTCAGGATAAAATGTGCGTTTTCCTGAACGGAATGACCGAATGAGCCTTTTAAGCTGCCCTTGTTGACCTGAATCAAGGCTCCCTGGCTTTTGAGAAGCGGAATACACACTTTGTCACGTGAGGCTTCATATCGTTCGGGATGAGCAATTATAGGCACATATCCCTTTGACACGATATGTGCGGTCGTTTTTTCGATGATTGAAAAGTCGGTGTTGAGCGGAAACTCTATAAGCACATATCCGGAATGGGCAAGTGTAAGCAGTTTTCCCGATTTCAGCATGGACGGAATTTCACGGTAGTTTTCGTTTACCATGATTTCCTGTCCCGTGTGCAGCTTCAGTGGGATTCCTCCCGTTTTGAGTGTTTCGCTGAGATTGTCTCTGACTGAGCGTATGTTTTCGGTGTCGTAGGGCTTGTCCGATGAGACGTGCGGAGTACATATGATACTTGTTGTACCGCTTTGAACGGCAGATATCGCCATTTTTATTGAGTCACTCATTGAAGCTGACCCATCGTCAAGACCGGGGAGGATGTGGCAATGAATATCGTACATGATTCCTTTATCAATGAACCGCCGCAAGTGTCTTTTTTGTGTGCGGAGTTCTTTTATCGTCTGTCTTTTTCTGAATTTCGGCGGGTACTCTCTTGAAAGTGGGGACTATTTCGGCGAGCATTCTTTCAACCTCGGCACAGTCACCGCTTTCTGCGATATCACGAAGTTCTTCAAGCTCTGCTGCAAAGCGATTGTAATCCATCGGAATAGTTTTACCTATGTAGATTTTCTCGTTCATGGTTTTCTGAGTTCCTTCCTCGCTGAGAAGAAGTTCTTCATAGAGCTTTTCGCCGGGTCTGAGTCCTATGTAGCGGATGTTTATATCTTTTCCAAGGGTGAGACCTGAGAGACGAATCATATTTTTTGCAAGGTCATCTATCTTTACGGGTTCGCCCATGTCAAGTACAAATATCTCTCCACCCTTTGCCATTGCACCTGCGGTAAGTACTAGCTGGCTGGCTTCTGATATGGTCATGAAGTAGCGGATTATATCGGGGTCGGTAACGGTAACGTCCTGTCTCTGTTCAATCTGCTTCTTGAAAAGGGGGATTACGGAGCCGTTTGAGCCAAGCACGTTGCCGAAGCGAACTGCGGTGAAAGTCGTTGTTGAGGAGATAGTGTTTGCGTACTGGATTATCATTTCGCATACTCTCTTTGTTGCACCCATGATGTTAGTCGGGTTTACAGCCTTGTCGGTGGATATAAGAACCATACGGCTGACGTGGTTTGCGATGGCTGCACGTGCGGTGTTAAGCGTACCGAATACGTTGTTCTTTACAGCTTCATCGGGGACAGTTTCCATGAGAGGGACGTGCTTGTGTGCGGCTGCATGAACTATGATGTCAGGCTTTTCGTCGGCGAATATCGAGTTTATCTTTTTGTAGTCGCATACTGTTGTGATATATACTGTGAGGTTGAGTTTGCTGCCGTATTTTGCAATAAGCTCCTGCTGGATTGAGTAGGCGTTGTTTTCATATACGTCAATGAGTACGAGCTTTTTCGGGGAGTTCGCTGCTATCTGACGGCATATTTCCGAGCCTATCGAACCACCGCCGCCCGTTATTGCGACAGTTTTGTTGCTTACAAAGTTGTATATTTTCTCGTCCGCAACCTTGATTGGCTCACGCCCGAGAAGTTCTTCCGGTGTAATGCTTCT
This sequence comes from uncultured Ruminococcus sp., assembly GCA_964438725.1. Classification (GTDB taxonomy): domain Bacteria; phylum Bacillota; class Clostridia; order Oscillospirales; family CAG-272; genus UMGS1696. The sequence continues at coordinate 10,777 of CAYTLG010000012.1, forward strand.
CAGCGTACCCATGAGGTTCTGTTTGTTTCCGATTTCGGGGAGTGTGGGCAGAGTTTTTACCGCACAGTCGGTTTTAAGGCACTCGCTGAGTATCTGTGAACGGCGTTCGTTTGATATTGACGGAATTGCGATGTATATAAGGTCGATGGAGTTTGCTTTACATACTGACTGAATATCGGCAACAGTACCGAGAACGGGAATACCGCCGACCTTTCGCTTGAGCTTAACGAAATCATCGTCAATGAAGCCTATGGGGTTGAGGGGACAATCCTTTGCAAGAAGAAGCTCGTCAAGCATTCTTGAACCTGCATTTCCGGCACCGACGATAAGCAGTCTTTTTGCGTTTTCCGAAAACTCCATGTGCTTTTTAGTCATGAGGAAGCGGTAGATTATTCTTGAGAAAGTAACGGCACTGGCTGAAAGCACAAGTGCAAAGAAGCTGTACAGACCTGATGTATATATATGCAGGACGAATAGCGACAGCATTGAAGCAAACAGTCCCGACAGCACGCAAACGCTGAAAAGGAAAACATAATCCTTCTCGGAAGAATATCTCCATATAACGGAGGTCACACGGAACAGTGCGGAGAAGACCGTATAGCAAACTGCGGAGTAGAGAGCTTCGCTTATCAGATGGGGGAGAGCCACATCCATGTTTTTCCAGAGGTAGATTATAAGGCACACCGCAGAATAGGATAGTGCGATAATGGCAAAGTCTATCGCATAAAGCAGGAGCTTACGACGGAGAGGCTTTGCGTACTTGATTTTGACGTTATTGACATTCATATTAATATAAAAAAGCTAACCTCACGTAAGATTTTTCGGAAAAAAATATCCAAATAAATACAGAAAGATTGTACCACAAAAGCAGTGCTGTGTCAATGGCAGCGGAGCTAAATTATACAGGCAATGCGTGAAAGAAAGTGGGATTTTCTACCGAAAAAGGATACGAAAAATCTTGATTTTAACGATGGGAAGTGCTATAATGAGGTATCCGTAAATGCAGAAGTGTTTTTTGCTTGAATAGCTACAAAAATAGTGCAAATAATGGTAAAAGAACGAACTTGTATTTGACAAAAAACGGAAACGAAATGGAGGATCGAAAATGAAACAACTCAGGCAAGTACTGTCGCTTATGCTTGCGATCTGTATGATTTTCGGTATGGCATCGACGACGTTTGCTATAACGGGACAGAACGAGATAAGCGTCGAGAGAGACGATGGAATCCCCGTCGAGTATGATGGTGGCATAGAAATCGAAGTTGAGGACTATGACGACGAAGAAGAGCTTTACGTCATGCCAAAGACTGACACTGTCGCTGACGTAATGGAGACTAAAAGCGGTACTGACACATATCAGTATAGCATAGTTCATCTCGACTGCGGCAGAAAATATTTCAGCGTAGACAACATAAAGAAAATAATCGACAACGCAGCCACATCGGGCTTTAACTATATAGAGCTTGCGATAGGTAACGACGGCATGAGATTCCTGCTTGACGACATGAGCATGAATTTCACCGCTAACGGCACGGATTACGCTTGGAATAGCGATGAAGTTTCCGGTGCTATCCACGAGGGAAATATCCACTATAACAACTCGTTTAAGTCAAACGGCAGCTATAACTATGATGCAGAGGGTTATCCCACAGGATATGATTATTACTACAATCCCGCCGTAAACGAGCTTACACAGACCGAAATGGACGAAATCATAGCTTACGCATATTCAAAGGGCGTTGGTGTCATTCCGCTTATCAACTCTCCCGGACATATGCACACCATTCTTCAGGCTATGAATACCCTTACTGAGACTGAAAACGGTTACAAGACATCCGTATGGGGTGGCTCAAGTTATAATACAAAAACATCGGCACGTACACTTGATATTGAAAATGAAGTAGCAAAGGAATTTACAAAAACCTTCATTAGTAAATATATAGCGTACTTTGCATCAAAGGGCTGCACATTCTTTAATCTCGGTGCGGACGAATATGCAAACGATATCTGCACAACCGGTGCGATGGGCTTCGGCTCACTTATGACAAACAATCAGTATGATGAGTTTGTTGAATATGTAAACGATGTTGCAGAACTCATCAAGAACGCAGGAATGAGACCTGTTGCTTTCAACGATGGTATCTATTTCAATTCCGCTACTTCATACGGCACTTTTGATAAGGATATAGTCATTGCTTACTGGTCAAGCGGATGGGGTTCATATGCTGTTGCCTCCGCTTCATTCCTTAGAAATAAGGGTCACAGCCTTATCAATACACACGGTAACTATTACTGGGTTCTCGGTGGAACAGAGGTACTTGCTTCTAAGACAGGAGAATTCTCCACAACAGTATTCATGGACAGTAACATTTCCGACCCGCTTGGAGCTATGTTCTGTATCTGGTGTGACTACCCCGGAAACAAGACAGAGGGGTATATAGTTGACACAACAAAGGAGCCTATGGCAGCGTTCGGTGACAAGCTTCCCGAAACCGCAAAGGTAAGCGTAAGCTACACAGACTCCGCAACAGACGTATCTGTAACAGGTACAACTGACATCACTTCCATTACCGTAACAAAGACAAGTGCTGTTACAGTTGACGAAGCGTATGAAAACAGAGTTGCCGCATACACCGTAACCGCTAAAAACGGTGAAAACGAATACACAGGCGTTGCTGCAATAAAGATTCCCGTTAATAGTAACTGGGTAGCTTCAAGAGTTAAGGCGTTCCTTGTTAAATCAAACGCAAGAACCGCAGGTATAACAGAGCTTAGCGGCACATATTCCGACGGATATATTACTGTAACAACAGAAATTCCTGCTACTGTCGGTGTATACGAAGCTGACGGAACAAGAGAAACCATATACCTCTCTGTCGGTGAAGAAAAAACCGTTACAGTTGAAGGCAAGGTTAGTGTTGAGGATGACAGCGACCTTAAAACAGCGATTGCGAATGTTAACCTAAAAGATGCTTCTGTTAAAGGTGGAACTACACGTACACTTGGAAATAAAATATTCTTTAACAGTGCTGTTGAGACCATTACAGGTATAATATCCGACGGAAACGGTCACTACATGGTTGTTGATAGTGACGGCTATTGTCAGACAACCAGTACAATAGAGGAAGCAAGTGTATTTACTGTTTCTACAAGTGATTCCGGATATAAAACAACATTCAAGACTAAGGTTGGTAATCAGGATTTCTATTTGGATATCGGTAGTAGTGATCTGAATGCTTCATCTGAATCGAAAGATGTAGGATATAATAAATACTGGGCTGACACTAAAAATCATGGAATATACAGTGACCATTACACATATAGATATTCAATAGTATATTCCAATGGTTGGACTCCCATGCAGACATACGGATTGTGGTCTGGAAATGATTATAACACTTCATATCCCAGAGCTTACCTTTATTCCTACACAGAAGAAACAACAGTTGCAGAGGAAAAGACCGCTATAACATTCGAGGGTATTTCCGCAGGCGAGACTTACGTTACTATCGGTGATGTTACTTATACTATCATCGTAGAAACCTCTCCCCTTACTGTTGAATATTGGATTACTAACTCTCAGGTTGTAAACAATATTACAGAGAGTAAGACATCAGAACTCATCAGCAAGAGCGAAGCTAATTTTGAAGATGGTGTCCTCCTTAGCTCCCTCGTTCCTGCAAGAGCTTCAAGAATAGGCTCAGACAACGAAAACCAGAATAACCTTGTATTCTGGAAAGGTACTCGCCTTGCCGAAGAGTATAAGCAGGAAACAGGCGGTTATGACATGACCCTTTCAGGTACTGACTTTAAGTATGTACGTTACTGGAACTCAAAGTGGGAAATTTCCGCTGATGCTAACGAATGGTATGAAGTAACAAGCTCTGACCAGGTAGTTGCGTATTACCTCCAGGAAACAGACGTTACGGAAGAAATTATCACTGACGTTGTTGACTGGGGTCACACTCCTTACTACGGTCTTGGTAACAACTACGCTGACAGATACGCTTTACTTGACTTTGCCGTAATGTATCAGTCAGGTGAACGTACTCCTAATGATTTCCCGCTTGATGATAAGACAATTGCATTTCACTGTGACTATCTTGACGGTGATGGTGTAAACATCGGAAAGACTGTATTCTATAAGGCAGATAATACAAGCGATAAGCAGGGTTCTAATAAATACAACTGGTATCGTAGAGTAAACACTATCGCTGCACAGGAAACCGAGGACTATGAGGTTTACATGATTACCCTTACCCCCTCAAATGCAAACCACGGTAGTTCCAGCTATACTCTTACACCCAAGTCTGTCACTTCTTCACCTACTGCTGTTGATTCATATGAATATGACTACGAAAACAACGAAAAGGTAGTATGGATAGACGATGAAGCTAACCTTGGTGCGTTTGCTGACAAGAAGTACACAAGTATTTCAGGTACAGAAGCGTACAACTACACCGTAGGCGGCGAACCTATAATTCCTGCCGTTGAAATTTACAACTCCCAGGCAATGCTCGTTACATACTATGTTCGTGCAAAGGCTACTCCCGATTCTATTACCGTTCACTATGTTGACGATACAACAAATACTGAGTTCTACAACTACGTAATCAACGTAGACCAGGGCACAGTATTTGACGAAAATATCGGTAAGCCCTTAGTAGAAATCACAATCGACGGTATATCCTCTGTTTCTAACGGTAAGGTTATAAACAGCCTTAATAAGGCTCAGTACGTTTCTTCCATTCTCTCCACAATGCCTGAAATCGCAGGTAAGTACAGATACAGCTCATATGAATGGATTAACATTGTACGTAGTGAGGACGGCAAGGATGTTTACCTCTACTACACATTCAACAATATCCATGACTTCGTTGTTGACTTCGGTCAGCCGCTCGTTATTGCAAAGTCCGATATCTTCGGTGATGCGGGTACCAAGTATACAAAGGTTGAACTTACAAGCGACGTACCTAAGTACGGTATTGCCGAAATCGGAGTTAACGCGGGTCTTACATACACTCCCAATGCGATACTCCGTGACGTTGAATCAATCGGCGTAAACGTATACGAGGATGAAAGCAAAGACCCCGTAACACACCTTATCCACATTTATCCTGCAACAAACGTCCTCTATGAGGAAAACGTAATGTCCAACCCCAACTCAACCGAATGGACTGTTGCAAATGCAGGTAAAGAAACATACTGGACTGACGATGAACAGGCAACAGAGGTTCTCGGTGAAGAGGGAATCCACGGCTATGATGCAATGTATTCCGAAAACACAGGCTTTGGCGGTGGCTCGGCTTATGTTGCTACAATAGAGGCGACAAACACTCAGAAGCACACCGAATCCGCTCTTTCATTCGAGTTCACAGGTACAGGCTTTGACCTTATCTCCGAATGCGGTATCAACACAGGTATGATTCTCGTTGACGTATACAAGAAGAATGCGGACGGCGAATACAAGCTCAACAAGGGTTACTTCGTTGACACATACTTCTCAGGTGACGGCACATACATCGGCGCTGAGGATGCAGATAACGGCATTCTTGACTATCAGGTTCCCGTTGTTCGTGCATTGAACCTTGGCTACGGCGAGTACAAGATTGACATCTACGGCTACGCTAAGGCAAGAAAAGACTCCGCTGCGACAGCTTCACTTGATTCTGCAAAGTTCGTTGACACATTCGTTGCGGATGCTCTCGAAGAACTCGGTATTTCCTCTGACATGGCTTCCTTCTATGAAGTAATCTACATGGACGAAAACAGTGTTCTCAACGGTGGCTCCGGTGCTGAATACTACGTTGACGAATCTGCATTTGTTCAGGGAATCAGCTTATCCGATGAGATTTCAACTCTCGATGCTGAACCCACACAGTATGCGTTCGTTTACATTGACGGTGTTCGTGTATATCAGACTCTCGAAAACGAAAATACCTTTACTCCCGCTGAAAGAAATACTCAGTATTCCAGCATTTATGATGTGGCTAAAAATGGCACAACCTTTAATGCGGATTCATTCGTATATGTAGAAGGCGATGGTGCTAAGGCTAATCTCGAAGAATATCAGAAGAGAGGTCCTCAGAACGAAATCTACATTATCTCCGGTTCCACTATTGCATTTGAGTTAGATGGATATGCACCTAATCAGGTTATTGACAATTCTATTCAGATAGCAGCACGTGTCGTTACAGATTATGCTACAATCAGCGATGGCACAACAACATATGACATTTCAACCAATACTGAAATGTACTATAATGTAGCTGTAAATCATGATACTTCTTCCGGTAAGTATTATATCTCTATTAACTGTGTTGCTCCTACTGATGGTGGATATGAGATGGTGGCTATAACCGCTATTAAACTTCCCGGAAGAGTGACAATAGTCAATGCAAGTGATGAAGTAAAACAGGCTGTTCTTGCAAAAGTAAGAGCTGCTGATTCAGAACAGTTTATCCCTGCAATATTCGCTGTTAATGCGAGCGAAAGTGTTAATGCTGGTAAGAAGATTTCGTTTAATGTACAGACATCAACCGATGTCGATATGATTCTTGTTACATATAATGGTAATTCTTACGAGATTGCACCCAACAACAAGACATTTGTTGAGTCTGGAATGGCTACCGCTTACACATACTCCGGAACATTCAAGACCACAAAGACAACCGCTAAGGGTGATGTTGAACTGACATTTGTTGCTTGCAAGGCAGACGACCACTCTATAACAAGTGAAGCAGTTACTAAAATAGTAACTATTAAATAACAGAAAGGAGGAATAAGTATGAAAAAGAACTACGAAGCACCTGCTTTTGAAATTATTACGTATTCTCTCCAAGAAGCTATTGCCGCAAGCTGTACTGTCAGCAAGTGGAACAACGCAGGTCACGATGACGAGTGCCTTGACCCCGTAATCGGAAAGTATCTGTTTGGTACTACCGAGGCTGACTGTGCATCTGGCCCTGCTATTGACGGCTATTGCTACTTTACATCAACCGAGGGCAATATAGTTTCTACGTCCTGACAAAACTGAATAACCGAAAACGCCTGTGTATTATTTGCATGGGCGTATTTCGCTTGATGAACAATGTACGAAAAATTTTATCGGATAGCGTCCCTTGTGTTCCGTATTTCCTCTGATTTTTTGCTGAACGATGACGAGTATTCATCACTTTTCCGTATTGAACCCACATCACCTGATATATCCGTGAATGTCTCGACTGTCGATGAGCTGCCAAATCCGCACGGCACGCTCGTTTCCGACAATGCCGACATTCGGATATTCAGGTATGGGGACAATATATCAGCTTTTCTTATGCTTCACGGCAGTGACAAGATTATTGCTGTATCGTCATTTGCGGCTTCACACAGTGGGGATATCTCGGTGTCGGTTCTTGCTCCCGAAAAGTCAACTCCACTCAGAATAGTTCACATATGGAGCGTTGCGGATATCTGCTTTGCTCTCCTTTTCCACGACCGTGTTGTTATGCACAGCTCGTCGGTACGTGTTGATGACGGTGTGGTTCTGTTCGCTGCTCCCTCAGGTACGGGAAAATCAACTCAGGCGGAGCTTTGGAGAAAATATCGTGGGGCAGAGGTATTGAACGGCGACAAAAACTGCGTAGTGCTGAACAGTTTCGGCGGTATCTCAGCGTGCGGACTTCCGTTTTGTGGTACAAGCGGTATCTGCTCGAATTACAAACTGCCGATTTCCGCTGTCGTTATACTGTCACAGTCAAAAGCAGGGGACAACGAGATAAGACGGCTTGGCGGCGTAGAAGCACTTACGTCTGTTATGCGAAACTGTATGGGACATAGCGGTATTCAAGAAACGGCGATAATGATGTCGGGCATTCTTTCCGCTGTCGTTCAGTCAGTTCCCGTGTTAGCTTTATCCTGCACACCAGATGAAAGAGCTGTTGTTGCTCTCGAAAAATTCCTGTCGAGGTAAATTATGTCAAACTACTCCCGATATATCGACTTTCTCACATACAAGGCTGCTCAGTCGGGTACTCCGCTGTCAGGTACGTTTGAGCTTACTGCAAGATGTAATCTCGACTGCAAAATGTGCTATATCCACAAAAAGGCAAACGATGCTGTTGTAAAAAAATCAGAGCTTAGTGTTGCAAAATGGGTGGAGATGGCAAAAATTGCTCAGAAAAACGGTATGTTTCTGCTACTGCTCACGGGCGGTGAACCGTTTCTGCGACCTGATTTCTTTGAACTGTATTCTGAGACAAAAAAGCTCGGACTTTCGGTTTCAATAAACACAAACGGAACTCTCATAAACGAAAATGTGATAAAGCGACTCGCTGAGGATTTTCCCGCACGTGTGAATCTGACTTTATACGGTGCCTCTGAGGAAACATATCGCAGACTTTGCGGTGACGGAGATGCATTCAATCGTGCCTGCAATGCCATAATGAGACTCAAGGAGGCAGGAATACCTCTGAAGCTGAATTACAGTTTAACTCCGCTCAATAAGCATGATTTTGACAAAATATGGGAGTTTGCGAAGGTGAACGGAATACCGCTTCAGGCTGCGACGTATATGTTTCCGCCTGTACGTGCGTGTGAGCTTTGCGGATATGCTCCCGTTCGTGTGTCGGCTGATGAGGCTGCGGAGTATGCATTCCGTTATGACCTGCTGCGATTCGGTGCGAATGCCATGCTTGAACGGTGTCGGGATATGCTTAACGGTGTGAACCTCACAGAAGTAAGTGAATGTATGGAAATACCAACCGAAAAGATACGTTGTCGTGCCGGACTTACATCGTTTTGGATAACGTACGACGGTCAGATGAGACCATGCGGAATGATGCGTGAGCCGACTGTTTCCGTACTTCGTGATGACGGAGATATAGCATTTGATGAAGCATGGCAGTGTATACGGAAAGAGCGTGAGAAAATATATCTTCCGCCTGCCTGTACTAGCTGTTCAATGAGAAATGCCTGCGAATCCTGCCCTGCGTCATGCTATGCCGAGAATGGTGAGTTCGCACGTACTCCCGAATACAGCTGCAACAAAACTATGGCATATCTTAAAATAGCACGTGACTTTATTCAAAATTCTGCGAAAGGTGAGAATGAAAATGAAGCTGAATGAAAATTTTATTCTGCGTGAAATCGCCGGAGAAGTAATGCTCGTTCCGACAGGTGCGGAGGCTGCAAAGATAAACGGATTTGTTGCGGTGAACGGAGTCGGAGCTGTCATACTGAAAAAGCTCAGTGTAGGTGCGGATATCAACGAGATTGTTCAGACGGTCACGGATGAGTTCGACACGGATGCTGAAACCGCACTTCGTGATATCGAAAAATTCCTTGATGGACTTCGCAAAAGCGGTATCGTGAAGTGAGAGAGAATGACGCTCAGTGATTCTGCGTTTTCACGAATAACTTTATAAAAAATGCACTTCGATGCTTGTTATTCTGACGGTATCGGAGTGCTGTTTTTTTGTAAAATAAGCGACAATAATGCGATAGTATTTGCAATTTTCATGGATTTGTGTTATACTATATATTATTAAAAAAGTTATCCACAACGGAGAAAAATATGGCTGTAAGTGAAAAGCAAAAGCATATACGAAATTTTTCGATAATCGCACATATTGACCACGGTAAATCGACCCTTGCCGACAGAATACTTGAATTTTCCAATACTGTTGAGTCGAGAGACATGGAGGAACAGCTCCTCGATAATATGGATCTCGAACGTGAAAGAGGAATAACAATTAAGGCTCGTGCCGTGAGAATTGACTATACCGCTCCGGATGGCGAACAGTATGCCCTGAACATGATTGACACCCCAGGACACGTTGACTTTAACTATGAAGTATCACGTTCGCTTAATGCGTGCGAGGGTGCTTTGCTCATCGTTGACGCTACACAGGGTATCGAAGCTCAGACGCTTGCAAACGCTTATCTTGCGGTCGATGCAAACCTTGAAATAGTTCCCGTTATCAATAAAATGGATCTTCCGTCAGCTATGCCCGATAAATGCAAGGCTGAAATCGAAGATGTTATCGGTATCCCTGCGGAGGATTGCCCAGTCGTTTCGGCTAAAACAGGTCTTAACATAAGTGATGTTATGGATGCTATAATCCGTGATATTCCCAGTCCGACAGGTGATGAAGGAGCTCCTCTCAAGGCTCTTATTTTCGACTCGGTATACAACAGTTACCTTGGCGTAGTAGTTTATATCCGTGTAATGGACGGTACTATAAAGAACGGCGACAAGATAAAGCTCATGAACACAGGGGCTGAGTTTGACGTGGTTGAAGTCGGCGTAATGGATCCGTTTGGACTTCGCCCCACAGGTGAGCTTTCAGCAGGTGAGGTTGGATATTTCACCGCTTCCATCAAAAATGTAGTTGAAACACAGGTCGGTGATACTGTAACAAATGCAGAAAATCCCGCAGATGAACCTCTTCCCGGATTTAAAAAGGTTCAGTCTATGGTGTACGCAGGTATATATCCTGCAGACGGTGCAAAGTACAATGAAACAAAGGATGCACTCGAAAAGCTCCAGCTCAATGACGCAGCGTTCACATTTGAGCCTGAAACGTCAATAGCTCTCGGATTCGGATTCAGATGCGGATTCCTCGGACTTCTTCATATGGAAATAATTGAAGAAAGACTTGAGCGTGAGTTCAACCTTGACCTTATCACAACGGCACCCAGCGTTATTTACGAAATAAAGAAAAGAAACGGTGAGGTAGTTCACATTGACAACCCGACAAAC
>CAYTLG010000013.1:0-21014 GCA_964438725.1 uncultured Ruminococcus sp.
CTGTGTAGTTTACATCTACATAGTTATATGCGAACGGGATCTTTGTGCTGAGTAGAGGTAACCTACACCGTAGTCACTTGCTGACCAGTAGGAGGAGTTACCTGCGGACATTGCAACAACTGTACCTGACTCAGTGAGGTTGTCGAGGATTGTCTGGTATTCTTCAGTACCGTTACGGGAGAATCCGGGAGCACCTGAACCGAGAGAGAGGTTTACGGAGTCACAGCCGAGAATAACTGCGTCTTCGATGGCTACCATGTAGTCGGAGTCATAAGCACCGCCGCCTGCACCGAACACCTTCATAACGATGATCTGTGCGTCGGGAGCAACACCCTGTACCTGAACGGTTTCAAGTGCGTTTGCAAAACCGTCATCGGTGGGGATGTACTTGTTAGCAGCTGCAATACCTTCAACGTGAGAACCGTGTTCGCCCTGACTGTCGTGAACGTGGTCAACTGTGTAGTTTACATCTACATAGTTATATGCGAACGGGATCTTTGTGCTGAGGTAGAGCTTGGAAGCATCGGCCTTGATATTGAGCTGGTCTGCAACGGAAGCGATCTCTTCTTTATCAAGAAGGTTAAGAGATTCAACGTCAACGTCGAGCTGGCTGAGAGAATACTCAAGAGCTGCACCGTCAAAAGACTGGTGGAGCGGGTCGATACCTGTGTCAATTACTGCAACACGGCTGCCTGCACCGGTGTAACCTGCTGCCCAAGCAATGTTAGAACCGATCTGGATAGAAGATGTAGACATATTGGGGTCTGCAACTTCGTCTTTATCTACAACCATGGGTTCGTAGCGGTTTTCGATAACTACGTCTTTGACACCTTTAATGTTCTGAATGGTCTCTATCTGACCATACTTGACGTTAGCGGAGATGATGTTAGCGGCAAGGGTAAGGTTCCACTTAACATCGAGCTGTTCTTCAAGTTCTTTTTCGATAGATGCGGTCATGCTGACCTGTTCGCTCATAAGTTCGCTACGGTAAGCAATAGCCTTTTCGTTCTGAGCGATATCTTCTGTACCAAACTTTTCGATAGTAGATTCGTTTTCGAGTACGATTGATACACGAACTTCTTCGTCATCAGCGTAAACGAGAGGAGTTTCAACATCAACAGCTTCATCTTCGTCAATAATTGACTCGGAGAGCTTTGTAGATACTACCTCATCTACTTTCTCGAATTTCAGGTCGTTTTTACCTGAATCAGCTGCCGATACGGGGACGAGGAGTCCGAAGAGCATCGACAGTGTGAGAAGTAAGGAAAGAAGACGTGCGGAATAATGATTTTTCATATTCTGTCCTCTTTTCGATGATTTTTCATGTCGGGCAAACATGAAGATTAAAGCACCAATTATGAGATTTTGATACTTAATGCTAATATTATCACAATAAATCAATGAAGTCAATAATAATTACGAAAAAAATAGGACAAAATTGAATTAATTTTCATGTTTTCACTTGGATAAAGTAGAGAATTGTTTGTTTAACAATAAAAATAATACAAATATGCCTTTTACGACGTATAAATATACATTAATATGTAAATTAATCAAACTGACCACAAATACCTGATATCGGTGATGAATATCTGTCTAATATAGCGTTAAATTATAACAGAGTGATAATTAAATGTTCGGGTATTGACAAAACAGGGTATGTGTAGTATAATGGCAATAGCTTTCGACGTTTCTTTATCAAATGTCGGGAGCTTTATTTTTACATAATCGGAGCTTTGTTTTATGAAAAAGAAAAATGTAATGTATACTGAGTGTGCATATGTATTAGGTGTAATAATATTGGCACTCGGAACAGCATTTATGACCCTCGCTGATTTCGGACTTTCAATGGTCGTAGCCCCTGCGTATCTCATTCATCTGAAAATATCAGAATACCTGCCGTTTTTTACATTCGGTATGGCTGAATATCTTCTTCAGGCTTGCCTTATAGCTGCTATGATGATACTGCTTCGCAAATTTAAAATACGATATCTGCTGTCTTTTGTGACAACAATATTCTACGGCCTTTCACTGGATGCATTCATACTCCTTCTCGGAAATGTGCCGACAGACAATATTATAATAAGGATAGTTTTCTTCGTTATAGGACTCCCTCTCTGCTCGGTTGGAGTAGCATTCATGTTCAGAACAAAGCTGCCTCCTGCCGCATACGAGATGTTTGTCGCTGAGGTATCCAAAAAATATAACGCCGACCTTACGAAATTCAAGACAGGCTTTGACCTTATTTGCTGTGCCGTTGCCATTGTTGTGTCATTCATATTCTTCGGCTTCGGTCAGTTCAGAGGAATTAATGTCGGTACTGTAATATGTGCCTTCACAAACGGACCTCTTATCGGAATTTTTGTAAAGCTCTATGACCGACTCTTTGTTTTTGAGGATAAAACCACCATCGGAGACAGAATCTGAATATTTTTACACAGCAAGTTTAATTTCCCGTTGAAAAAACAGACACAATACGCTATAATGTAATAAAACACAATGTTCTGCGGGGGATTACGGCATGGACAATATTTTTGAGAAGCTCAATGATAAACAAATAGAGACTGTAACCTCCACTGAGGGATATGTTAGAATAATTGCGGGTGCAGGTTCGGGAAAAACAAAGACACTCACACATAGATACGCATATCTCGTTGAAGCTGCAGGAATACATCCCGGAAACATTCTTTGTGTTACGTTCACCAACAAAGCGGCAGGGGAAATGAAGCGTCGTGTGCGTTCGCTTGTAGGTGACGGCTGCGACACATCACTTATAACAACATATCATGGATTCTGCGTAAGAGTTCTCCGAGAAGATGCGGGAAAGCTGTTTTATCCTCAGAATTTCCGCATACTTGATGAGGGCGAGCAGAAGAAGATACTTGAAGAAATATACTCTGAGCTTGAGATAAAGCTGGACAGAGCAAGCTTTGAAAGTATTCTCGAAAAGGTTCATGAGAAAAAGCTCGATGAAGAATATGTTTCAATGTTCATAAGCGGTGAGTTTGGCGTAAAAAGCGGAGATGCAAGTGACGACAACATAATCCGTATGTATATGCAGCGTGAAAAAAAGGTATTCGGGCTTGATTTTGATGACTTGATATGCTTTACGTTTGCATTGTTCAAGTCACATCCTGACGTGCTTGCAAAATGGCAGGACAGACTTCACTATATCCAGGTTGATGAGTTTCAGGATTCATCAAAAAGAGAGCTGAGACTTATATCCATGCTTGCGTCGGTTCATAAAAATCTGTTTGTTGTGGGTGACCCTGACCAGAACATTTATGAGTGGCGTGGTGCGGATATGTCGATACTCGTTGATTTCGATAAAACATTCGCAGGCTGTGAAACTGTAATTTTAAACCGAAATTATCGCTCGACAGAAAACATACTACGCTGTGCAAATACACTTATAGCGAAAAACAAAAACAGAATACCGAAAGACTTGTTTACAGTCGGAAATATCGGTACGGATGTCGTTGCGTTCCATTCAAAAAGTGAGAGGGACGAGGGAGGGCAGATTGCAGGCGAGATAAAAAAGCTCGTAAAAAATGACGGATTCAGCTACCGTGACATTGCAATATTGTACCGTTCGGGATTCCTGTCAAGATTTGCAGAACAGGCTTTGTCGCACGCAGGAATACCATATGAGATTTACGGAAGTACACGTTTCTACGACAGAATGGAGATACGTGACTGTATCGCTTATCTTACTCTCATTGTAATAAATGATGACAAAGCATTCATCAGAGTTGTTAATACTCCAAAGAGAATGTTCGGTAAGACCAAGCTCGAAAAGCTGAAATCAATAGCGGAATACGACAACATTTCACTGTATGAGGCACTTCTCAGAAATATCGACCTGCCAGAATTCAGACGTTCAACCGTGGAACAGTTCGTTCAGCTCATTGAAATGATGCGTGCGAAATATAAAAATATGACCGTATCAGAGGTTGTATCCGAAACTCTTGAGCGTTCGGGGTATGAGAAATACATTCGAGAAAACGGAAGTATGGAACGTCTCGACAATATCGCAGAGTTCAAGAGAAGCTGTGTCGATGAAGAAAGAGGTCGTGGTGAGGAATATTCACTCGAAGAATTTCTTGCGGATATCAAGCTGAAAACAGATATGGATACCGAAGAGGACAAGCGTGACAAAGTAAAGCTCATGACTATCCATGCTTCAAAGGGACTTGAATTTCCCGTGTGCTTTGTATGTGGACTTACCGATGGAATCTTTCCCTCAGGTAGAACCATTGAAGAACGCAAGGAAGCCGGACTTGAGGAAGAAAGACGACTTTGCTTTGTTGCACTTACAAGAGCTATGAAGCGGCTTTATCTCACTGAATCTGAGGGCAGTATTTCTGAGGGTGCAAGAGGAGGTAAGAAACGACCGTCACGCTTCCTATACGAGATAGGTGAAGAAAACTATAAGCGTATCGGAGAAATACCGAAGGAACTACGTGATGAGTACCACGAAACAGAATCGTCAAATGCAGAAAATCAAAAATTGAATGTCGGAAGTGAGGTTGATCACCCGATATTCGGTCACGGAACAGTAGAAAGCATAGATGATAAGCATGGAGTATACAATATAAAATTTGAGCATGCGGCAGACGTAAAGCCTGTCGGAATGGATTATGACTTTGAGAAGTGGCGTAAGATTGCCTCACTCAAAGAAAAAGCGTTGCGTGAAGCTGTGGAAGAATCGGCAAATGTAAAAAATAAAACTTTGATTGAGCCTGAGCAGACAGAACCGGATGAGATAGACGAAAAAATCGAGCAAGACGAACAGCCTGAACAACAACAGACAATCGAAAACAGAGCCGAAAGTCAGCTGAAAATTGATATTCCGGAGACTGTAGAGATAGAAGTTCCGGAACAAAAGAAGGAGCTGCCGGAAAAATATCGCAATGCGGAGTGGCTGAAAGAAATAGACCTCGGTGAAGAAAATCTCTGGAAACGTGATGATGTTCCTCATGATGGCTGGCACTGCGTTGGAGTAGTCGATTTGGGTTTGCCCGCTGGAGTTTGCAGAATGTGCGGATACCAGATAATACGATATGTTCATATAATGCAGCATCCGTCATTCCATCGAAAAATCGGTGCAGGATGTGTATGTGCAGGTCGTATGGATGGTGATGTTGAACGTGCAAAAGAGCGTGAAAATGCTTTAAAAAATCGACAGAACCGCATGGAAACATTTCTCTCAATTAAGCTCAAAAAAAGCAGAAACGGCAACGAATATTTTAAATACAAGGGAGAGCTTATTACAGTTATCCCCGATAAATTTAAAAAAGGGTACTGGAAAGCCGTATACAAAGGTAAGTTTTCAGACCCATTCCCAACAAAAGAAAGTGCATTGCTCGAAGTGTTTGATGAGATTGACCCACCACTCGAGCTGTCGGACGTTAAGTGAGGTGAATATATGCCCGAATTTCTGAAAAACAAAAAATATGCTCAGATATGTGCTCATGCAGTGCTTGCAGTATCATGTAGCATCACATTTTATCTGATAATTTCCGACCTTTCGAGAGTAAAAGCCTTTTTCGATAAAATTTTTACAGTAATGTCTCCGATAATATACGGTGGAGCTATTGCTTATATTATGCTCCCGTTTATGAGATTTTCCGAAAAGAAGATACTTCGCTTCAAGGAAGATTCAAAATGGGGAAAAAAGCTGAAAAGACCTATCGCAGTTGTAATGACGATGACTCTCTTTCTGCTTATCGTAACTCTTTTTGTGGTACTTATCATTCCTCAGGTTGGAAACAGCTTTGTTGAACTTGAAAGCCAGATAAACGGCTATGTGTCTGCGGCACAGAATCTCGTTGACCAGATAGTACGTGACTTTCCGCTGTTCAATGGTCAGTACGAGAATCTTTCAGAGTTTCTTGACGTAAACGAAATTTCAACAGACATAAAGAGCTTCATTTCAGGATTCTACGGATTACTTGAAATGGGAGCAAAATATGTTATTTCATATGCAGGCAGCTTCGTTATAGAGGTAAAAAACGCACTTATAGGATTTATAGTTGCAATATATATCCTTGCCTCAAAAGAAAGACTTGCGGCAAAGACAAAAATGCTTCTTTCGGCAGTTATGAACAGACGACACTACGTGAATCTTGTAAATCTGCTGCGATTCACTGACAAGACGTTCGGTGGTTTTGTCATCGGAAAGATAATTGACTCTGTTATTATAGGTCTCCTTACATTTATAACAATGTCCATAATAGGAATGCCGTTTACACCCCTGATAAGCGTTATCGTTGGTATTACAAATGTCATACCGTTTTTTGGACCGTTTATCGGAGCAATCCCCAGTGCATTCATTATCTTTATAGCAGAGCCTAAAATGACGGTATGGTTTGTTGTTATGATACTTGTAATCCAGCAGCTTGACGGAAATGTAATAGGACCGAAAATCCTCGGAAGTTCGACCGGACTTACATCTCTTGCTGTGCTTATAGCGATAATGATTGGCGGTGGACTCTTCGGTGTTATCGGAATGATACTGGGAGTTCCTGCTGCTGCTGTTATCTGTGCCTTGGTAAGACAGAAGCGTGACGAAAGACTTATCAGAAAAAATGCTCCTACCTCAATTGAGTTCTATTACAATGACCCTCCGATAAGAGATTTTGAGAAGGAGCCAATATTTATCACAAAAGAAAAATTACCCGATGAACCGACTGTTACAGACGGTGAGGGCGAAAATAAAACATGAAACGAAAGGAAAATAACATGAATAAAGAACTTGTTTATGATCCGTCAGTGTTCCGTGTAGGAAATGACTATCAGATACTGTTCCGCACACAGGAAATGGGTATCGGCTGGATCGAAATTAACGGAGAAAGATACACCGATGAGGAATGCGGTCTGCTCAAATACGGAAAGATACACAAAATAAGCGTACCCGGAAAAGCTCTCGATGAAGCTAAAAAGTATACCGTAGTATTTGTTGAATACAAGCAGAAGCCGCCGTATTTCCCGAAGGGTACAGAAACTGTACATGACGAGTACGAATTCTTCCCCTGCACAGGCGATGATTTCACACTCTTCCAGTTTGCCGATACACACGGTGCAATTGAAGCTCCGCTTGAATCTTACAGAAAGTTTGTTGAAAGCAGAGACGGTCGTGATGCTGATGTTATCGTTCTCAACGGCGATATCAACGACTCATCCAACACAATAGAATGCTTTGATGTTTCGTTCGCTCTTGCAGGTGAATCGGTACACGGCACACGTCCTATAATTTATTCAAGAGGTAATCACGACACAAGAGGTCACGCAGCTGAACTTCTTCCAGATTACATCCCGACAGTATTCAGAGGAGGCAGACGTGAAACCTTCTATACAGTTCGTATGGGCGGTCTTTGGGGTGTAGTTCTCGACTGCGGTGAAGATAAGTACGATACCAATGAAGAATACGGTGGAACAATATTCTTTGACAACTTCAGAAAGCGTGAGACAGAATATCTTGAATCCGTTTTCGCTGATGCCGAGAATGAATGGAATGCACCCGGAGTTACAACAAGAATCGCATTCTGTCATGTTCCTTTCATTGAACATTTCAAGTTCCCGTTTGATGTAGGCGGAGAATATTACGAAAAATGGACATCTATCCTTACTAAGATGAATATAGATGTACTCGTATGCGGACATATGCATAAGGCATACTTTGTTGAACCTCATACCGAGGGTTACAGAGATGCAGGCTTCCCGACCGCAGTAATGTCAATTCCCGTTCAGAAAACCGATGATGGCAAGGTATATACGAGCGGTGCTGTTGTATGCGAAAACGGCGAAAAGTATGCTGTTATCGTAAGAGGCGGAGTAAAGGGCGATAAGCTCGGATTATAAAATATAAAAAGCAGATGTGTCTTTTTAAGGTGCACCTGCTTTTTTTGAGCTTTTAAATAATCACTCATGTGTATTTACTTATATATATGAAGCAGTTTGTTCTTGACTTGAGGTTGATTTGGGTGTATAATTAAGAAGTACACGTGTGCTTTCATGCAGTTGTGTGTAAAATAAATGGAAAAACGGTGGCAATTTCAAAATGAATTATGATGTTATAATAATCGGAGCCGGTCCGGGCGGTATTTACTCCGCATACGAGCTTATGAAACAGAGACCCGAACTTAAAGTTGCTATTTTTGAATCAGGTCATCCCCTTGAAAAAAGACACTGCCCCATTGACGGCGAAAAAGTAAAAAGCTGCGTAGGATGTAAGCATTGCTCTATTATGAGTGGTTTTGGCGGTGCAGGTGCATTCTCCGATGGTAAGTACAATATCACAAATGATTTCGGCGGCACACTTTTTGAATATATCGGAAAGAAAAAGGCTCTCGAACTCATGCAGTATGTTGACGAGATAAACATGAGCTACGGTGGAGAGGGAACTCACCTCTATACAACAGCAGGCTCAAAGTTCAAGAAGCTCTGTATTCAGAATAAGCTGAATCTTCTTGATGCTTCCGTTCGCCATCTCGGTACCGACAAGAACTATGTTGTTCTTACAAACCTCTATAATTTCCTCAAGGATAAGGTAGATATTTTCTTTGAAACACCTGTTGAAGACCTTGCTGTTGTTGACGGTGGATATGAAATAACCTGCCAGAACGGAAAGAAGTACACCTGTCGTGACTGTATCGTTTCCGTTGGTAGAAGCGGCAGTAAATGGGTAGAACATATCTGTAAGGAACTTGATATTGAAACAAAGTCAAACCGTGTGGATATCGGTGTAAGAGTTGAGATTCCCTCTGTTGTATTCTCTCACCTTACAGATGAACTCTACGAAAGTAAGATAGTTTATCGTACCGCAAACTATGAGGACGCAGTAAGAACCTTCTGTATGAACCCTCATGGAATTGTTGTTACAGAGAACACAAACGGTATCGTTACTGTTAACGGACACAGTTACGAAGACCCGTCCATGCTCACAAACAATACAAACTTTGCACTTCTCGTATCAAAGCATTTCTCTGAGCCTTTCAAGGACAGTAATGGATACGCAGAAAGCATTGCAAAACTTTCAAATATGCTCGGCGGTGGCGTAATCGTTCAGCGTTTCGGTGACCTTGTACGTGGTAGACGAAGCAACGCAAAGAGAATCGAAGAATCACTCGTAACTCCCACACTTTCCGCAACTCCCGGCGACCTCAGCCTTGTTCTTCCTAAGCGTATACTCGACGGTATTATTGAAATGATATACCAGCTTGACAAAATCGCTCCCGGATGTGCAAACGATGATACACTCCTCTATGGTGTTGAAGTTAAGTTCTATAATATGGAAATTTCCGTTGACGAGAACCTCGAAAGCCGTTATAAGGGTCTTTACATGATAGGTGACGGCAGTGGTATTACACACTCCCTCTCTCACGCATCCGCAAGTGGTATTTTCGTAGCAAGAAAAATCTGCGAAGAGGTCTGAGCAACATTAAGATAAATCCAACAATATCCATTCGCAGCTGACATAATAGCTGCGTTTGGTTTTTGTATACGACTTGTTTCGCTATGACATTTTACTACAGTAATTTTTAATTACGGAGGATAATATGGAAAAACAGAAGAAACTCTATGTAGTAGCAAACGCACACCTTGATACACAGTGGAACTGGACTATTCAGGACACTATCAGAGACAGTATCAAAGCTACACTTGAAAATAACTTTGAGCTTATTGAAAAATACCCTCACTATAAAATGAACTTTGAGGGTGCTTTCCGTTACAAGCTTGCACGTGAATACTATCCCGACCTTTATGAAAAGCTCAAGGGTTATATTGCAGACGGAAGATGGACTGTTGCAGGTAGTACATGGGATGCAATGGACGTAAACGTACCCTCATCCGAAGCCCTCATGAGACAGGTTCTCTACGGAAACGGATATTTTGAAAAAGAATTCGGCAAGAAGAGTACCGATATTTTCCTTACAGACTGCTTCGGCTTCAGATATGCACTCCCCTCAATAGAAGCTCATATGGGTCTTAACGGATTCTCCACACAGAAGCTCGTATGGGGTGTTGGCGGTCCCGTTATCAATGAGGATGGCACAGTAACAAAGCCCCAGCCTGTAAAGGACAAACCTCGTCTTGACCTTGGTAAATGGGTTGGACCCGACGGAAATTATGTAGTAGGCTCATTCCTTGAGGGTGACTACACATATAAGTTCGAGAGAAATGAAACTCCCGTAAACGAGAGAGAAGAGTTCCTCCACAATATTGAGCATAACGAAAAGTACTCCGGTGTTCCGTACAGATCAATGTATTACGGAACAGGTGACTACGGCGGATCTCCCACAGAGGCTTCCGTTCGCTATGTAAATGAAGCTATTGAAAACAACGATAAGGGACTTTTTACTGTAATTCCCTCATCCACAGACCAGATATTCAATGAGCTTACAAAGGAAGAAATAGAAGCACTTCCCGCATACGATGGAGAACTTCTCATTCCTCACGGTTCAGGTGCCCTTACATCTCACACTATCAACAAGAGATGGAACCGTAAGAACGAGCTTCTCGCTGACTCCGCTGAAAGAGCCGCAGTTGTTTCCGCATGGCTCAATTCATCGGAATATCCCGCAGAAAGACTCCTTACCGCATGGCAGACCTTCCTCTGGCACCAGTTCCACGATGACCTTCCTGGAACATCTATCGCCTCCGCATACGTATTCACATACAATGACTACGTTATCGCACTCAATATGTTCGCATCCGAGCTTGCAAACGCAGTTGGTGGCATAGCCGTTACACTTGATACAAGAGTTGAAGGAACACCCGTTGTTGTATACAACCCTGTTTCTTACAAGAGAAATGATGTCGTAACCGCTGAAATTGACGTAAAAACATCTTATGTACGTGTATTTGATGCTTATGGTAACGAAGTTCCCGCACAGCTTGGCAAGGAAAACGGAAAGACGGTTGTGAAATTCAAGGCTGCTGTTGCTCCTGTAAGCTGCACTGTATTCGATGTTCGTGAAAGCGATATTGAATGTCAGGTTAAGACAGGTCTCTCTGTATCCGAAAACAAGATTGAAAACGACAGATATATCGTAACTATTAACTCAGACGGCGATATCGCAAGCGTTGTTGATAAGGCTAACGATAATTTTGAACTTCTTGCTGCTCCCGCACGTCTCGAAATCGGTCCCGACAAGAGTACAATATGGCCTTCATGGGAACTTGTGTGGGATGATGCACTTGTTGAGCCTGCTGTTGTTAAGGATGACATAAGGGTTGAAATCAATGAAAACGGCCCTGCTGTTGTATCTCTCAAAATTACAAGAAAATATGAGGGCTCCACATTCACTCAGGTAGTTTCACTTTGCGATGGCGGAGAAAGAGTTGATGTTGCCAACGTAGTTGACTGGTATCAGCGTCAGTCCAACCTCAGAGCAGCGTTCCCGCTTACAGTTTCCAACCCCAAGGCAGTATTCGACCAGGGTCTCGGTGCTATTGAAAGCGGAAATACCGACTCTTATCCTTACTATCAGCATTGCACTCACCAGTGGGCAGACCTTACAGCAGAGGATGGCAGCTACGGCGTATCCGTAATGAACGATTGTAAGTACGGTATGGATAAGCCGAACGATAATACTCTCAGACTCACACTAATCCACACACCTCTCGGAAAGTTCATGAACGAATCCGGTCAGAACTGGCAGGATATGGGTCTGAACATCTTTACCTACTCTATCGCAGGTCATAAGGGCTTCAGAGACGGTACTACAAAGGAAGCAGCAGAGCTTAACCAGCCTATGATTCCCTTTACCGCATCTAAGCATGATGGTGAAGCAAAGGAAGTATCCTTCGTATCAGTAAACGATGACAATGTAGTTATCCGTGCGATAAAAAAGGAAGAAAAGGGCGAAAGAATCATCGTAAGAGTTCAGGAAACATCCGGCAAGAGAAGCAAGAATTGCACACTCAATTTTGCCGGCAAGCTCACATCCGTAACTGAAACAAACGGCTACGAGGATGAAATAGCTCCTGTTAACTTCGACGGAAACAGCTTCTCATTCGACCTCACTTCTTATGCAGTAAAGACCTTTGCTGTAACTCTCGAAAAGGCTGAAAATAAGGCTGAAAGTGCAGAGCAGATTCATGTAAAGCTTCCCTATATAAAGCGTATTACAACATTCAACTCCGCAACAAAGTCAGAGGGTATCGTAAACGGTATCTCCATTCCCTCAGAGCTTTATTCCGAGGACGTTGTTGCAGGTGGTATTTCATTTAAGTTAGCTCCCGCAGTTGCTCATAACGCTATTGTCGGTAATGGTCAGAAGATTGCAGTTCCCGCAGGCTATGATACTCTCTATATCCTTGGTGCAAGTTCAAACGGTGACAAGACTGTTGACTTCACAGTTGACGGAAAGACAGTTCCCGTAAGCATTCAGGACTTCGGTGAAAATGTCGGTGCATGGGAACAGCTCGTAAATGGTAAGACACCTCTTATCAAGCGTGACGAGATTGCAGTGAACTATACTCATACTCATGATAAGAACGGTGACAGACTTTACCTCTTCGCTTATCTCTTCAAGTATGCTATACCCGTTACAGGTGCATCTGAAGTAGTTCTTCCGAACGACAGTGACCTCTTTGTAGTTGCTGCTACATTCACAAAACTCGGAAATGACGATACAAAGCCTCTTGCTCATCTCTATGACTATGTTGATTCAACCAAAAAGCCCATGCACAACGTAACAATCATTGGTCTTGACGGAAAAGAAACAGTTATCGAAAGAGAAGAAGGCAAGGCTATCGTTGTAACAACCGACTGCTATTCTAACGGCTACAACTTCGGTGGTTGGGATTGTGAGTACATCACCGTTGAATGCGGAAATGAAGCTGTAATCAAGGTTCCCGACCACGATATTACCGTTAAGGTAGTTTCGGAAAAGCTCGGTGAAAACGTAATTTACAACAAACCCTGCAAGGTAAGCAATTTCTTCAACGAAAGAGAAAAGGGCGAAAACGCAGTTGACGGAAGCCCGAACACAAAGTGGTGTGTTGTAAGCAAGGCAACTGAAAACTGGCTTGAAGCTGACATAGGCGAAGTAACAAAAATCGGTGGTTGGTTCGTAATGCACGCAGGAGCTCAGGAATCTGTAAGCTACAACACCAAGGACTTCAGACTTGAATACAAGGTAAACGAAAACGATGAGTGGCAGACAGCTGACGAAGTAACAGACAACTCCGAAAATACCACACATCGCAGCTTTACTCCCGTTGATGCACGTTTTGTTAGACTTTACATCACAAAGGCAGAGCAGAACGGCGGAAACACTGTAAGAATCAATATGTTCGAGGTATTCAAGGCATAAATTCTGTATTGCTTGCCTTAAATTGGCAGAGAACAGTGAAAATCCGTTAAAACCTGTGAAATAGTCGCTTTTTTCGGATGAAATAACAAAACTCCGCATGATTTCGGTGCAAAAACCGTGTCATGTGGAGTTTTTTGTTGTTATATGATGGATATATTGCCCAAATACACCTCAAATTACCTGTTAAAAATAGGATAGAACTATGTTATAATTGGACTAAGCCCCACAGAAAGATTTCCACACCAAAATTGAGGCAGGTTTTAGAGAAAGGAATGATTTGAAATGAAACACATTATTAAGGTTTTATTTGCGGTTCTGGCAATATCGTCTTTGTCAAGTATGTCCGTGTTATCAGAGTCTCAGATGAGCTTTGAAAAAGAGAATTATTCGGGAGAGCAGGAATATCGAATGCTTGTTGACGGATATGAATACGACGGAGAGATGATTTTTGTAAATGACATAACATACGTCGGACTCCGAGAGTTCTCATGCATGGCAGATAATGCGGTTGTCGGTTGGGATGAGAACGGAGAATATGCACATGTCACCACCGATTCACTTGAACTTACAGCAGAGGACGGTGGAGACTATATTGAAGCAAACGGCAGAATACTTTGGTGTTCATTGGGACTGTTTACACATGACAACAGAATGTATGTACCGTTGAGACAAATATCTGCGGCATTTGGATTTGAAGTCTATTATGCCGAAGATGAGCATACGACATATCTCACACGTCAGTCATCAGCGATAGTTCCCGACGATGAATACTACGATGAAGAGGAATTATATTGGCTTTCAAAACTTATATATGCGGAGTCGGGAGCAGAGCCGTTTCTTGGAAAGCTGGCAGTAGGAACTGTTGTAATGAACAGGGTTGACTCCGATGAGTTTCCGTCAAGCATAGTGGATGTGATTTTTGATAAAAAAAACGGAGTTCAATTCACGCCCACAGCGAATGGAGCGATAGAAAAGAACCCCGACGAAGATTCGATAGCTGCCGCTAAAATATGCCTTGAAAATACAAGACTGTCAGATGATATTCTGTATTTTCTTAATGAAGAGCTTGCGACGAGCTTTTGGATAGTTGAAAATTGTACTTATGTTATGACTATCGGCTGTCACGATTTTTATGCCGAGTAAGTCACATTGAATCGACACGATTTTTTATATCTTTTACGTCAGACATCATTTTGAATGTGTCTTTCATGAGATTTATCTTCGATTCACGGTGATTGATTACCTTTACAGGGAACTCACGAATCGTGTAACCGAGCTTTTCCGAGATAAGAAGTGCTTCAAAGTCAAACGCCCATCCGTTTACGGTACAGAGAGAGAACACAGCCTTTGCAGCATCGTTTCTGAAAATTTTGAGACCGCTTTGTGAATCACTGTGAGAAAATCCCGCAGCAACACAGAGCAGTTTTTTAAAGGTTTTTGATGCCAGCTTGCGTATGAAGGTGTAGCCTGCGTACCCATCCTTGTGGATAGCACGTGAGCCTATCATTACCGCACAGTGTTCATCTTTTTCAGATACTTCAACTTCGGCACGGAATATTTCCGGAATTATCTCAGTACCGTAGGCAAGGTCACAGTCTGTGAAAAGAATGTAGTCTCCGTCAGCAGCAAGCATACCACGTCTTACCGCACCGCCTTTTCCCTCGTTTTGAGGAGAGGTAATAACACGTACTTCTCCGTTTGTCGGCGGATTTTTAGAGATATATTCTCTCACAGTATTACCGCATCCGTCACTTGAGCCGTCATCGGAAAATATTACTTCATATTTGTACGAATGAGCCAGAGAGTCACTGTCAAGCTGTTTTACAAGAGCTTTTGCACAGTCGACTGCTATGGCTTTTTCATTGTACATTGGGATTATTACGGAAAGTTTCATTTTATTTTGAATATCGTGTAGTTAACATTCACTGTAACATCAAGCTGTGAGTGTGAATACAAGCGATTTCTGCCCTCCTCGGTCGTTTTATAATAGAATGGCGTCATCATAAACAAATTTTTGATGTCCTCAGCCGTGTCAAGATGAGCAGTGTATTTCAGCTCAGATGTTCCGACATTAGTGAAAAGCTCGTTTCCCTGCGGAAGTGAATCAGATATGTTTACGCTGTCGTATATAAGCTCACGTAGCTCTATAAGATGCTCTTTGCCGGAGGAGAGAACAAGAAGAATACTGTCCTTATTTTTCTTCATCACTCTGTATGCTTCATCCCATGGAACAGGTGCAAACATACTCAGGCAAATATCGGCACATTCGTCACAAAGCGGCATTGAGAAAATATTAGCCGGGAAGAACATGAGCGCGGATGAACACGGCTCAGTAAATGCGTTTTTTGAGGTCAACCCCTCCGCACGAGCCTTTTTCATACCGCATTCGGAGGCATATTTTGAGGCATCAAATCCCACGGAGAGCATTTTTTTACCACATGAAATAAGAGTGGATGTAGTTTTTAATGTGTGTCGTCCCTCTCCTGCACCCATGTCGATAAGTGTAAGAGAGTCATTCCCTTTGAAGTTTTCGCAGATAAGAGAAGCGGAGTATTCATCGAGTTTATCGTAAAGTCCACGTGCAAGAAAATCTACTCTGGCACGAACCATGTCACGCTCATCACCGGTGTGTGCGTTTTTTCCTTTTCCGGGAGGGAGAAGATTTACATATCCGCTTTTTGCAATGTCAAAGGTGTGTCCCATGTCGCATCGCAGTGAGCCGGATTCACCCGACAGCTTTCCGAAGCATATTGGGCAGGCTAAAATATCAAGAATATCAGTCATTTATTATCCTTAGTCAACAATAGTTTTAACAAGTCTTGCGTGAAGTGCGTATCTTTCTGAATTGATTATGTTCGTACAGGTCGAAAGTGTCAGCAGACGGTCACTTGACGTGAACTCTATATTTTTTTCCTTGTCGGAGTTATCTTGAATTTCGTTTGCGAATTCAATGAAATCCTCGGCTGATGTAAAGCCTGTACGGAAATATTGGTAATCGTATTTTGCTTTATATATTGCAAACGGTTCGTAGTAGTAAATACCGTCCATTGTATAAATTACGATGTATGTGTCGTTGAAATACTCATCATTGAAGAATTTCTCAACATCATGGAACATGGTACCGCTTGTAATGTTATGTCCGTAAATTACCGTATTGTAGTTTTTTGTTATGCTCGTGTTGTTGCGATAATCTACAAAGATAGAGCCTATTGGCAGATAATCACCGGTGTACGCATGGTCGAGATAGTATGAGTTATCGTCTCCCTGAACGAGAGGGTAGTTTATGTTAGTTCCCTCAACAGTGATCCAGCCGTAAAGGTCGGAGTTTTTCTGAGAAAGTGAGGTCAGCTTTGCACGTACAAGCTCAAGCTCCTCGTTGTATTCTTTCTGTTCTGTCGGTGTAATGTCATCGGACATATTTTTAAGCGTGTCGCTCATGCTTGAAAGGGAAGTGTTCTCCGCATCTTCAACAAGATATGATACCTCACCCTCTTCAGGCCGGAACGCTGCCGCTGCATCGACGATGAAGCCATCAGAGAAAAACTCCGCTTCAAGCTGTTTGTATATTTCTTCGCCTTTTTGCTTGTCTATAAGATTTTGCACAAGCATTATGCAGCTCACAGCGAACACACCACCGAAAAACACTATCATTCCACGACGGATCCATTCAGTGAGCGGAGTTGAGTTCTTTGAGATAGCTTCACATGGAATTATGTCATCCTCGGTAAGCTCATTCAGTGAGTTTATAAATTCGCCTGAACGGAAGTCATCATCGGATTCGGTTTCATCGAGAAGAAATTCATCCGTTACGTCGGTTTCGCTGTCTGTATTATTATTTAAAAAATTGAATTTGCTCATTTAAATACCAAATAAAAATTATTGCATCAATACATTATAACTCAAATTTCGCAGTATTCAATAGGTAAACATGATAATTCTCTGAATATTTACTGAGTTTTTACAATTCGTGCGACATAAATGTAAAGCATCGGTTGCTTGTTTTTTATGTGGAATAATGGTATAATGTTTACATTGATTTAAGAGAGGTGAGAGGTATATGAATATCTGTATCGCAATATGTGATGACCTTCCGACAGACAGAGAGGTAGTCTCGCAGTATCTGAAAAGATGGGCAGATTCACGAGGACATACTATTACGCTGAGTATGTTTTCATCGGCGGAGAGTTTTCTTTTTGCTTTTGATGATTCAAAGGCGTATGAACTGCTCCTTCTCGATATCGAAATGGAAAAGATAAACGGAGTAGAGCTTGCGGGAAAAATTCGTCAGGTAAACCGTGAAGTTCAAATAGTTTTTATCTCAGGTTACAGTGACTATATTTCAGACGGGTATGATGTAGATGCACTGAACTACATACTGAAACCTGTGAAATATGAAAAGCTCGAAAAAGTCCTTGATAAAGCCGCAGAAAGAATACAAAGCTGTGAAAAGGTAATTCTTCTCAAAACAATCGATGGCATAGAACGTGTGCCGCTTTATGATATCGTGTATATAGATGTATATGGAAATTATGTCACAGTTCATACTGCAAGCGGAGAATACAGAGTCAAAGAAACACTTTCGAAAATTGAAAAAGAGCTTGACGGAAGATTTTTTAAAACCAATCGCTCGTATATAGTGGGAATGAGATTCATTCAGCGAACCTCAAGAACGGAAGTCACTTTAACAACGGGAAATGTGATTCCGCTTTCAAGGGGACTTTACGATAAACTAAATCAGGCATTCATAAAACATTTTTAACGGAGGAATTATGTCTATATTATCAAAATACATTGACAAAAAGCTGTCGGCATATCAGCGTGACCTCGTACAGACACATTACTCCGAGGTTGAGAATATGTATAAGCAAATGCGTGGATGGCGGCATGATTACCGAAACCATATCCAAACAATGAAGGTGTTATGCTCGGACGGAGACCTTGATACGATACGTGAATATCTCGACAAGCTCGATGATGATCTGAATACCGTGGATGTTGCTATAAAAACGGGAAACAAAATGACCGATGCGATAATCAACAGTAAGATATCACTTGCAAAATCTAAAGGAATAAACGTGATAGCAGATGCAAACGTACCGGTTGAGCTGAAAATATCGGAAATAGACCTTTGTATAGTAATAGGAAACCTTTTCGATAATGCAATTGAAGCCTCGCTGGCACTTCCCGAAAATGAAAGACTTATACGCTTGTATATGGATATCAAGAATACACAGTTGTACATGAGCATTACAAACTTTACTGCCGAAAAGAAAGCACGAAAATACGGTGGAAGATTTAAAACCACCAAAGGAGATGCTCACGGTTTCGGGCTTGTTCGTGTGGATGATATTATAGCAAGATACGATGGATATCTTTCAAGAAACAGTGAGGATGGAGCTTTTACAACAGAGTTCATGCTTCCCGTAGTCAACTGAATATTTGCAATTCGTCACCTGAAAAGGCAGATTTATCCCCGAAATGAACAAGCGGGGATTTTTTATGTTATACTATATTCATAATAACGAAAGGACGGAAATTGCTTTGACTGAAGAAATAAAGAAAAAAGAAAAGTCTAAACCCCAATATAATATGTGGCAGTGCCTGGGATTTATGATAAAGAACGCATTTGCTATAAAAGAGAAGAAGATACTCGTAAATGTGCTTATGCTTGCGGCTCTTGCAGTGGCAAATAACCTCGTAAGTCTTTTTATCGGGCCGATATTGATAGGACAGGTTGAAAGCGGTGTTTCTTCGATACAGCTTATACTTACAGCAGTGGCATTTACGGTAGCATTAATGCTCGTATCCGCTGCCAAGGCATACATCGAAGAGGGTGAACTGTACCCAAAGATAACATTAAGACTTGCTATCATTGATATGATAAACGAAAAGTGCTGTCGTACCTCGTATCCGAATATTTATGATTCAAAGTTCAAGGATATGTACAACAGGACGATGGATGCAACCAATGCCAATAATAAAGCCACTGAGGCGATTTGGAATACATTAAAGGAACTTATAACAAACATAGCTGGCTTTATTATCTATCTTGTGACGCTTAATAACACTGACCCGGTAATAATAATTACGGTAATTATTACTACTGTCGTAGGATATTTCATCAATAAGTATATCGGTGGTTACAGATACCGTCACCGTGATGAAGAGGGTGAGATAGAAAGGAAACTTACCTACGCATATAAAATACAGTGCAAAAAAGAAATTGCAAAGGATATCAGAATATTCGGAATGCGTCCTTGGCTTGATGAAATGTTCGACAAGTGTATGGATGCCTACATTGCGTTTGAAGAAAAAGCGAACCGTAACTATATCTACGCAAGAATAGCCGACCTTGTACTTGCATTTATGCGTAACGGAATCGCTTATTATTATCTCATAAATATGGTTCTCGCTGGAAGACTGACCGCTGCTGAATTTCTGCTTTATTTCGGCGTGTTCAGTGGATTTACAAGCTGGATAAGCGGTATTCTCAGTGGATTTACCACACTTTATCGTCAGTCTCTCGATATTTCAGGTATACGTGAGTTCCTCGACTACACCGAACCGTTCAAGTTTGAAAACGGAAGGCCGCTTCATTGCCTTAGAGGAGAAAAACATGAGATAAAGCTCGAAAATGTATCGTTCAGATATCCGGGAGTCAATGAAAACACACTTGAGAACATTAATCTTACGATACATCCGTGCGAGAAAATAGCAGTAGTAGGGTTGAACGGTGCGGGCAAAACTACGCTTGTAAAGCTGATTTGCGGCTTCTATGACCCCACTGAGGGACGTGTTCTGCTTGACGGAGTTGATATACGAGAGTATAACCGTGAGGACTACTATAATATATTCTCGGCAGTATTCCAGAAGTTTATTGTTCTTCCAGGTAGCATTGCATTGAATGTTGCAGCAACTACGGATGAAATTGATATGGACAGAGTAAAGGATTGTATCGCAAAAGCAGGACTGACGGAAAAGATAGAATCACTCAAAGACGGATATGAATCCATGCTGAACCGTGAAATAATAGAGGAGGCAACTGAGCTATCTGGTGGAGAGACACAACGCCTTATTCTTGCAAGAGCTTTGTATAAGAATGCACCGTTCGTAGTTCTTGATGAACCTACTGCGGCACTTGACCCGATAGCCGAAGCAGATATTTACAATAAATACAGTGAAATGACCGCAGACTGCTCATCTATCTACATCTCACACCGCCTTGCTTCAACGAGATTCTGTGACAGAGTAATTTTTGTTGGTGAAAAGCACATTCTCGAAGAGGGAACACACGCTTCACTGATAAAGCTCGGTGGAAAATATGCGGAGCTGTTTGAGGTTCAGAGCAAATATTACAGAGAAGGGGAGGATTTCAAAAATGAGTAAGAAAAACGAAAAAATGTCTTTTTCAGAACAAATGAAAATAAATCTCCGTACTGTTAAATTGATTTTTAAGAGAAAACCTGAAATTATAGTTTCAAGACTTATAAGCGTAGTATGGAGTTCGCTGACTCCGTATGTCGGAATATATATCTCCGCTTTGATAATCAGTGAGCTTGCAGGTGGAAAAGACCGTGATGTATTAACAAAGCTCGTACTTATTATGCTTATTTCAAGTGCGGTTATAGCTCTTGTGGCGGCATTTCTCGAAAAATGGAAGAATAAATGCAACAGTACACAGTATTATGA
>CAYTLG010000014.1:0-12079 GCA_964438725.1 uncultured Ruminococcus sp.
ATCCATATTATACCATTTACGCTGCATATTTTTTGTCTCTTCGGAGATAGCATTTCCCCGCTTCTTTCATCGGAAAAATAAAAATTCCCACTCAACCTTTCGATGAGTAGGAATTTTTGCTCACTGCCGTCGGGGAATATTTTCACCTGCGGACTTATTTTATTTTAAGGGCTGTTTTGTTATCTCTGCGTATCGTCTGGGGTAGTTTTTCGGGGTCGCAGATACCTTTTCGTATATCAGCACCACCCTTTTGTCTCCACCGGGAAGTTCATAGTCTATCCTGTCGGTCAGTGTCAATCCCAGCTTCTTCGGTGCATCTCCTGCTTCCGCTATTTCGTCATCCGCATGGGATTTCAGTGCCACAAAATGACCTCCAACCTTAGTCATGGGTGAACACAGCTCAAGCAGCGTCACAAGCGAAGCTACCGCTCTTGCCGTTGTAATATCGAATCTTTCACGGAAATACGGTGCTTTTTCTTCTTTTTTGGGTGCGTTTTTGCCCTTTGCACTTCCCTTTCCGCCTTTTTTCGGAGCCGTCTCCTGCTTTATCATTGTAAGCTCTTCCGCTCTTGCCGCCATCCCGTCTATGTTCGTCAGATTTGCGTACTCTGCCGTTTCCTTGATGTGCGTTATCTTTTTTGCGGTAGAATCTATCCCCATCACATAAAGCGGGAAATTATCCTGTGACGCAGCCGCCATCGGGAGCGATGGAAAACCTGCTCCACAGCCTACGTCAGCCATCGAGACATTGCCTACACTCGGTATAAGTCCATGCTCCGCCATTATTCCAAGGGGCAGCAGAGAGTCTACAAGGTGCTTTCTCACTATCTCGTGCGGCTCAAGTATTGAGGTCAGATTGAACTTCTTTGCGTTCTCTACGAGCTTTTCTGAAATCTTGTACAGTCTCAGCGTAGTGTCGTCACCCGTAAAGCTGTCATAAAGCTCATCGGAAAACAGCTTCTGCACCCTTGTTTCGTTCATTACTTCACGGTACAGCGGTGCAAATTCTTCATATGGGATAAATCCCGTTGTTTCAGACATCAAAATAAATCCTTCCGTTATCTTTTTCGTCTCTAAGCTCATTTTCAATAAACGGAGTATGTGCAAGCTCTCTCAGGAACGCACACATATCCGCTGTCGAATTAGGTTTTGCTATCTCGGAAATTGAGGTTTTCATTGTTTCAAGGCGTGTGTCGGACATGAGAAGCTGATATATACACTCGTCAAGCGGACACGTCTTGCTTGTTGCCATTGCACAGCCTGTGTTCGTAAGGAACTGCGTGTTTCGCTCCTCCTGACCGGGAATGGGATTGATTATTATCATCGGCAGTCCCTTAACAAGGCTCTCGCTCGTTGTAAGTCCACCCGGCTTTGTGATAATACAGTCGGAGGCATCCATTATTGTTGAAATATAATTGACGAATCCGGTTACAAGGAACTTGTGATTTGCAACCCTTGCGTAATTATCAACTTCTTCCTTTGCTTCGGCATTGTTTCCGCACACACATATAAGCTGGAAATCACAGTCAACCTGAACATTGTCTATCTTCCTCACGTTTTCTGCGATATTTCCGTAACCCATCGAGCCACCCATAAGCAGGAATGTCGCCTTGTCTTTATCAAGCCCCAGCTTTTCTCTCGCCTCTTCCTTGCCCATCTTCTCGGCAAAGGACGGCTTTATCGGAATACCGTACGGCAGTATCTGCTCTTTCTTAAAGCCTTTACGTATTCCCTGAGGCGTCAGGAGCTTGTCAGGCGTTATTACGTAGTCATTGTGTGTACAGTCCTCCCAGTACGGATGGAACGTGAAATCGGTCAGAATGCCCACTGTACGGCAGTTTATCATCGAGTGCGTTTTCATCACGTCAAGGAGTATTCCCGCAAACGGATGGGTGAACACGATAGCATCGTAGCCCTCTGCGTTGATGAACTGTGCGAGGTCGTCCGACATTGCATATTTCAGAAGTCCTATGCCATGCTCCGACTGTCTGCGTTTTTCGGCAAGCGAATATCCGAATTTATACGCATATTTCGCACGTTCGGTCACAAGAAGATATCCCTCGGAAATGATTTTTGCAAGCTCAGGAGAAACATAGTCAAGCGTATCGACAATTGCACATTCGCAACCATGAGCTTCAAGTTCGGCTTTCATCGCCTTTGCAGTAGAGTTGTGACCTTCGCCTGCGGTTACAGACAGAATCAAAAACTTCATACCTTTGCACGCTTTCCTTTCTTTTTGTTTTCCATTGAAATACCGATTTTTCCAAGTCTTTTTCCTATTTCAAAATATTCGCCGTGTGAATAAACGAGAAGTCCTGCCCTTTCCATGTGGAGCTTACCCGTGCTGTCAAGCAGCTCCTCGTTTAGCGAAACCGATGTCACGTCCGCCATAAAAATATCGTGTGAGCCTGATTTTACAACATCAAATACCTTGCATTCAAGCGACATCGGGCAGTTTTCGATGGTCGGTGCGGTGACTGTCTCCGATTCTATGAGCGTCAGTCCCGTTTTCTTTGCTTTATCTACCTTTTTGCCCGTCACCGTTCCACAATAATCGACAACCTCGACCAACTTCGACGGAGTGAGGTTTATAACAAATTCCCCGCTCTCCTTGATGATGTTATAGGAATGTCTTTCGGGGCGGACGGAAATATAAACTCTCGGCGGACGTGTAGACAATACTCCACACCAGCCTATTGTGATAATGTTTGCTTTTTCGACCGTTCCGCACGATACCATGACTGACGGCACGGGTGCTAACAGTGCGGACGGTTTCCAGTGAATTTTATTTGGTTTTTTTGTTTCTGTCATGTTATTCTCTTTATTATCTTAAATTCAGTTTTCGCCGACTTCTTTCAGCCTAAGAAGTGCTTCACGAAACTCTTTCAGTGTCGGTGCGTGATTCATTTCATCTCTGACCGCCGCCGAGCCACGCATCCCCTTGATGAAATACGCCGCTCTCGAACGTGATTCACGGATTCCGACTTCCTCACCCTTGAGCCGAATCACGCCCTCGACAAATCGAACGGCAAGCTCTATCATTTCGTCCTGAGTCGGCGGTGCGTAATTTTCGGGGTCGGTCAACTCCTTGAATATCCACGGATTACCCAAGGCTCCACGGCCGACCGCAACCTCGTCACAGCCATAGCTGAGATATTTTTCCGCATCTGCCCTTGTCTCGATATCTCCGTTTCCGCAGAAAATCACGTTCTTTCCGGATTCATCGAGCTTTTGTTTCACGTCAACGCATTTTTCCGGAGCTGCGAATGGTGTATAGAGCTGTGCTTTGGTTCTCGTGTGCAGCGTGATTCGTTTGGCTCCGCTCTCGACCATCCTTTTCGCAAATTCAGGTGCGTTTATTCTGCCCTCGTCTACTCCGAGTCGTATTTTTACCGACAGCGGTATGCCGTATCTTTCGCACACCTCCGCACATGACGAGACGATATTCGCCGCAAGCTCCTCGTTTT
This sequence comes from uncultured Ruminococcus sp., assembly GCA_964438725.1. Classification (GTDB taxonomy): domain Bacteria; phylum Bacillota; class Clostridia; order Oscillospirales; family CAG-272; genus UMGS1696. Next base: position 3,468 of record CAYTLG010000014.1, read on the forward strand.
TCATAAGAGCCGAACCATCACCGGAAGAAAAAATCTTCTTTACAGGACAGCCCATGTTTATATCAATCCCATGCGGACGTTCTGCGTAATAGCGGTCGTTGAAGTTACCCGAGAGAAGAATATCGGTCGCTTTTGCCATTATTGCGGGGTCGTGACCGAAAATCTGTAAAACGCACGGTGCTTCTCCGTCCTCGATACGTGCCAGCGATGCAGTTTTTCGGTCGTTATACGTAAGTGCAACTGCCGAAATCATCTCGCTGACCGTGTATGAAGCTCCCATCTCGGTGCAAATTCTGCGAAAAACGGAGTCGGTATACCCTGCCATTGGTGCAAGTGATGCCGTATATTTTTTCACTTTGTGCGTTCCTCCCTCGATTTATTAAAGTGGTGTAGTGCCAGCTTTGCGAAAATATGCGGTATCGGTGCAAAGCAAATGCAGGCGAAAAATTCCGGAATTACGGCTTTTGAGAACGCATCAAATATCGTCACGTTTGCCGTTGTCGAAAACAGTGCAATCATGGTGAAGCACACACGAAAAAACGTGGTAACGACAGTGTACAATGCACGTGTTGCGACAGAATCACGGAAATAATGTGTTGTGATAATTCCACAGATATATCCGACAAGGGTGTACAATATCGGAAGTATCGTAAAGGTCGAGCCGCCCAAGGATTCTATCACAACAGCACCCACAAGTCCGAAAACCGAGCCGATTTTCTCTTTCTCGGTCATTGAAACAGCTACTGTGAGCGGCAGAATGAAGTCAGGCACAGCTCCGAAGGGTCTGAATCGTGTGAACAATGTGGTCTGGAGCAGGCAAAAGAATGTCAGCAGAAGCCAGCACACAATGACCTCAAGCACCGCATCGACATCCACCGACACCGACAATCTCCACTCACGGATTTTTTCCGCCAATGATTGTGTTGGTTTATTGTTCATTTTGGTTTTTACTCTGATTTGATGTTTATCATAAAATTGTTTCACGTGAAACATTTTTGCATATTATTACAGCTATTTCCGTATAATATACATTTTTGTTTCACGTGAAACATTTCATTCTACGTTTTGCTCCCATGAGGTAATTATCATTACCTGCGAAATTTCGCTGAAGTCCACGGCACTTTTCACCTTTACGGAAAGATTTCGGCTATATCCATCGAGTGCTATTTCATCAACGTAGCCGATCACAAGTCCTCTCGGATAAATGCTTCCGTAGCCGGTCGATAATACTCTGTCTCCGACTTCAAGCTCTGTATCTGACGGAAGATAATTCAGCTCCATCATGCCATCTGTTGACATAGCGAACGAGCCTGTACAAATACCCGCATCGCCTGTTTTTTCGATATACGCACCGACGGAAGAATTTGCTTCAACGATTGTAGTGACCTTGCACCAGTTATAGCCGACCTCGGAAACCTGACCGACAATTCCGACCGATGTGATAACGGGCATTCCGACTGTTACACCCGCACCGCTGCCGACATCGAGCGTCATGATTTTTGAGTAATTCCCGCTTTCCCTGCCCGTCACCGAAGCCGAAAGAAATTTGAAATCGTTATGAGCCATTTTCAGTTCAAGAAATTCACTCATCCACTCGTACATTTCTTCAATTTCAACCGAGTCGTAAAGTTTGGTCTGAAGCTCCGACACCTGTTCACGAAGTCGTGTATTTTCCTCGACAAGCTCATCGAATTTATAAAAATATGAAGCAAAGCCATCAATTCCATCGGTAGCGTAGTTGAACAACTTCTGTCCCGGTGTCAAAACAACTCCGATTGCGTTTCGTATCACAAATCCGACTCCCATTGAGGACAGGACGATTGGAACAATTGTAAATATCAGTGCGAGCGTTATTATAATGTAGAAAAATTTTGATTTAAAGTAGTTTTTCATCACCTTGTACGGTAGGAGAACGCATTTGAGCCGATTCCCTGCGTTTCAATCATTCGACCGATTCCCACAACAACGCTGTCGATAGGATTTTTGGCGATAACAGTTCGGATTCCCGTAACTCGTGAAATAAGTAGGTCAAGTCCGTTCATCATCGCACCGCCACCGGTCAGCATAATTCCCGTATCGTAAATATCGGAGGCAAGCTCCGGCGGTGTCGATTCAAGCGTGCTGCGGATTGATTCAACGATGTGTTGGACGTTATCCGACATGGCCTCACGAATTTCTCCTGAGCTGATTCTGATAATCGCAGGAAGTCCACTGAGAAGATTTCTTCCACGTATTTCCATTTCGCCTTTATCTTTATCTGGATGAACACTACCGATTCTTCTTTTCAGCATTTCCGCCGTGGTCTCGCCAATCAATATATTGTATTTACGTTTGATGTATGCCACAATAGATGCATCAAGTTCATCGCCTGCAACTCTCATCGAGTTCGACATAACGATTCCGCCGAGAGAAAGCACCGCCACTTCAGTTGTACCGCCGCCGATATCTACAATCATAGAACCACGTGCATCATCAACTCGAAGTCCGCTTCCGACCGCCGCAGCCATTGGCTCCTCAACAAGTGCAACCGACTGGGCACCCGCTTCAAGAGTTACGTCCTCAACCGCACGCTTTTCAACCTCTGTAACGCCGTACGGTATGCAAACCATAACCTTTGGGCGGCTGAAAATCGTACTTCCGCTGACTTTTTTAAAGTAACAACGGAGCATTGCGGCTGTCACGTCAAATTCCGCAATAACACCATTTTTCAGCGGACGAACCGCATCTATCGAACCCGGCGTTTTTCCGAGCATCATTCTTGCTTCTGCTCCGACCGCAACGACTTTTCTCGATTTCGATTCAACCGCCACGACCGATGGCTCACGCAAAACAATTCCCCGCCCTTTCAGGCAGACGAGAGTGTTTGCGGTGCCGAGATCTATTCCTAAGCTTTTCATACAAATTTATACCTTAATTTTTGTCGATTATTTCTTTTTAATTCTACTGTTTTAATATTTCTGTCGTTTAATGTTTGTTGATTCTGATTTTCGTTTTGTTATTTCGCCGATATTTTCTCGATTTCTTCCATAATTCTGCAAATTGGAAGTCCCATCACGTTATAAAAATCGCCCGTAATGCCACTAACGAAAGAGCAAGCCGAGTCCTGAATACCATATGCTCCTGCTTTATCAAGTGTATTTTCACGCTCAACATACGCTTCAATCTCACTCATTTTCACATCTCTGAATCGCACTTCCGTATTCTCCGTGAACGTAATTTGTCTTTCTGTTGTGAACTTTCCGTTAATTTTAACGCAGTTTTTAAGACAAACACCCGTCATAACGTAGTGTTCTGTCCCTGAAAGCATCGTCAGCATACGTATTGCATCGGCTTTATCCTTAGGTTTTCCGAGCGGCTGAGGGCATTTCGGCGAAAACACAACGGTATCCGCACAAATCGTTATTACATCAAACTCCTTTTCCGCATGGTTTTCGAGTATTTCCGAGAGTGCATCCGATTTCAGCTTTGCCAGCGATCCGACATATCTTGCACAATCTCCGAGGTACGGCACAGTTGATTCATCGGCTTTCGGGACGATTATTTCATGCTTCACGCAGGCAAGTTCAAGAATTTCGTGTCGTCTGGGCGAACCTGAGCCAAGGATTATTCTTTCCATATATTATTCCTTGCAAATTGGTAATTCTTTGTTATTATTTTCCTTTTCTGCCGCCGTATTTCAGAGCAAGCAGTACGAAAATTATTGTTGATATGCTGATATTTACGGAAATTCCGAGGGTCAGTTTAAGTGCGTTTAAATCCACAACAAGCGGTGACTGCATTCCGAAATCGAGACCATAGGACAACCACGAGAGCCACGAAATCCCAGATGTCATGTCAGCAACAAGTGAACCCACTACAACTCCGACACATATCAGAAGCAGATTTTTCCAAGTATTATGCATCATCAAACTCCTGCATATCTATTCGTTTATATGTATATTTCAGTTTTTTCCTGTTGAGCCGAAGCCGTCTTTTCCACGCTCGGTCTCGCTGAGTTCGTCGGTTTCTTCAAATTCCGCATGAAGCACGGGAACGAACATCATTTGTGCAATTCTATCGCCGTCTTGAATTATGTAAGGCTCATCGAGTTGGTTTATCAGCGGAACTTTCACTTCCCCACGGTAGTCTGTGTCGATAACTCCGACTCCATTTGCGAGTCCGATTCCATATTTCGAAGCCAATCCGCTACGTGCAAACACCAAAATTGCAAGATTTTCTTCATTTTCACGTTTGCATTCAATTGCGATTCCGCACGGTATCATCGTGATTTTATGCGGCGGCAATTCAAGTTCATTTACATCGAGACAAGCACAAAGGTCACACGCAGCTGCTTCCGCTGTTCCGTATTTCGGTACCTTTGCGTTGTCACGCAGTTTTTTCAGTTTTACATTAATATTTTTGTTCATTATTTTTGTTAAATTCTTCTTCCGTTTCGCTGTATATTTTTTGCATATTCTTCCATTATTTTTTCAATTTCATCAAGCGTTTCGTCGGTAAACGAGAACATCAGGCTTGAACAATTTTTCAGCTCACTAAGTCTGTCACCCATCCAAATCGGAACGGAGTTGTAGATATAGTTCACGCAATCGCTGTCGGAAATAACGAAGAATTTCTCACCGAGTCGGTCGGTCAGATATGTTGTGCAATGGTGTTTTTGGGGATTTGATTCGTTTTTATCAAAGCCATCGTTTTCCTTATATTCCCATCTACCACCGATATTGCCGTTTGGACATTTTCCATTTTTCACACGACAAATCAGGCAATCCGACAGTGTCATAAGCGGAAGTCTGCCGTATGCAAATGTGGATTCACCGTATTTTGCCGCAACCGAGGACGGCATTTCAGGTGAGATATAAATTCTATTCGGTGCGTACTCACGATAGAGTGACAGTGCGGTGGAATTGGTAATATTTGTACGATAAGAGAAATCTACAATTGGTGATTCTTGGTATTTGTTGTTTGAAAACACGTCTCTTACGGCTTCACACTGCCCTATCGAATGCACAAGAAATCTTACGCAACCTGAATCCGCAGCAGATCTCACAAGAGCATTAATTCTGCCATCATTTGGCATTATCGCAGGGAATTCAGCGGCAAATTTTGGTGCTATTTCTCCATTTTCACCCAGTTTCTTGGCAACTTCCACATATCCTGAAATGGGAATATATACCGTTTCTAAATCCTTGAAGGTTTCCGCAACTTTTTCCGGGTCATTTTCAAGCAGAATTTCGGTATCTGCGATGAGTGCGGTATATTTTGGATTTATGTTTCCTTTATTTGGCTTTGTTCGGCCTTCGACTGCGTGCTCGACTATATCCGAACATGATTCGGTATTGACATTTTCTGACATTTTATCGGAATTCGCATTGCTATTTTTTGCCGTCTCCATCTTTTCTCCAAGGAGAGTGGCACATCTTCTTCTCATGTTGTTGAGGGAGGATGTTGCAAGCCATAAATTACCATTTACAACACATTCCGAATCAGCCTCGTCAAGGTAGAATTTGGTATCTCCGAGCTTTGAGAGAGAACGACAGGCGTATACTTTATCGAGTGGTTTTCCCGTAGCTTCGGTTGGAATCTCACCCTCGACGACAGCGGAAATACAGCTGTTATTTCCATATTCTGCCGTAAATTCGAGCGTGGACGGGATATTTTCCGAGACGGTTAATTTAGCAATAACAGGAATTTTATCGTCCGTTGAGTTTTTGCGTAAAGCGGTGATTTCTGCGATTTTTTTATTGATTTCCGCCTTAAAAGCACGTGTTTCTGAGATATTTTCAGCTGCTGTGGATTTTTCACGGGCAGCCATAGTGTAATATTTTTTATCGAAATATCCCGAAGTAAAGCCACGTGTGAAGATATTCTCAAGCTCTTTTATCTCATCGGGTCTTGCGTTACGTCTTTCGTCAAGAAGTCTGCGATAAATCGACGTCACGCCGTAAACGTAAGAGGCACTTTTCAGTCTGCCCTCGATTTTCAAAGAAGCAACTCCGGACGAAATAACATCGGTAATTCTGCCAGCCAGGCACATATCCGCAAGGGAGAGCAAAGTACCGTTTTTTTCCAATCCCGAATACGGCAGACGGCAAGGCTGGGCACATTCACCACGGTTACCGCTGCGACCGCCCATGACATACGACATCAGGCACTGACCGCTAAGTGAGACACAATGAGCACCGTGAATGAAAATTTCCGTTTCGATAGGCGAATTTTTCGCGAGGAGTTTTATCTCATTAAATGTCAATTCTCTGGGAAAAACAAGACGTTTGAATCCTATTTTTGCCAATTCATTCATATCGGCAAGAGTTGCAAGTGAGGTTTGAGTACTTGCGTGAAGCTCAGCATTGGGAAAACGGTGTAAAATCTGAGCAGCGACACCGAAATCCGCAACAATGAGTGCATCGGCTTTTTCTTCACCGCCGAGAATTTTATCGCAAAGGCGGAGGATATCATCCATTTCACGGTCACGGACACGGGTATTGACCGTCACGTGGCAGTGAACACCGCACGAATGAGCGAATTTTATAGCCTCGATAAGCTCATCGTCATCGAAATTTTTGGCTCTGGCACGGTTGGAAAAGCTCCTTGCACCGAAATAAACGGCATCGGCACCTGCCGCGATTGCGGCTCTGAGCGAATCCATCTGACCTGCGGGGGCGAGAAGCTCCGGTAAATTTGTCATTTGTCGTCATTTCCACGGAGAAGCGACTCGATGTAACGAATTTTTTCCTCACGTGTTCTACCTCCGTTATGGTGGCTGCCTGAGTCGATATATTTTTCAAGGGCAGCTACACGGGACTCATTTGTGTCGAAAAGGTCAAGCATTTTTTCGCATTCCTCTTCGCTGTTTTCGTCCTTTTTTTGTAAATTTTCTGCCAATTTTTGCATTTCCGCAAGCCTATCTTTCAGGTTATTTATGGCAACGTCACGTACAGAAAGCTCAGATTCAAGCTCACGGATCTTTGCTTCGGCACGGAGCTTATCGCCGAGGTAGTCGAGGGAGAGGAGAAGGCAAGCGTCGAGTGTAGAATTTCTGATACTATTTTTGGTCATTTCGCCGATTCTTGCACTGATTGTCTCGGTAAGGAGTTCGACAAAGTCCTCAGGTTCGTCAGTCACGAGGGTAATCGGGTTCCCTGAGATATCAACTGTGATCTTTCTTTTTTCCATTTCGTCACCTGTTTTCGATATATTTATTCAGTATATATTATAGTACATTTACGGGATTTAGTAAAGAGGAAAATGAAAAAAAGGTCACGGGGTTGACACGGTGGTGGGTGACCTTTTTTAATTCTGTTTTTCTTTTTTTATGGGAATTTAGTTTTATTTAGTTTTGCTGAAAGGGTTTAGGATTCATTTAGGTTAACCTCCACGTCAGCGTGGCAAACCGCAATCCAAATTCAGGGGTATCAATATGGCGAACGCCACCCTAACCCTCATTTTCCTACGCAAAACCGCTTGAATACCTCGTCTACTATGTTCTCGCCAACCATTCTTCCGTCCGTCTCGCTGAGGTATGCCATGCTCTCCTCAACAAGCGTGCATATGCAGTCAAGCGGATCTCCGTATTTTAATCCGTCATACGCCTTTTTCAAAGAATCTCGGCTGTGAAGCAGTATCTCACGCTGTCTTGAATCCCAAATTATGGCATCTCGACTGAGATCAAGCTCTCCTCGTCCGAATTTTTCCGCTACCGCAGACGAAAGAGCTTCCTTGCCCTCTCCCAGCTTCGCCGACAGCCTGATTATTCCGCCGAACTCACGAATAAGCTCTTCCTCAACATCGGGAATAAGCTCTCCGTCACACTTGTTCATCACGGGTATCGTCTGGAGATTTTTAGCAAGAGCTATGATATGTCGGTCGTCATCATCAAGCGGTCTTGTTCCGTCAAAGAGTGCAAAAACAAGCTCTGCTGAGTTCATTTCCCTCTCGGCACGCTCAACACCGAACTTCTCCACAACATCATCCGCATCACGCACACCCGCAGTATCGCTGAGTCGGAGGGTTACTCCACCAAAGCTGACGTTTTCACGGAGAATATCACGTGTCGTACCGGGAATATCCGTAACTATCGCACTGTCATCCCCAACGATAAGGTTAAAGAGGGAGCTTTTTCCGACATTGGGCTTACCGCAAATGCAGGTTTTAACGCCCTCGGAAATGGCACGTCCTGTTTTGTAGGTAGAAAGGAGCTTTTCGGTATTCGCCAGTGCATTTCCGACAGCCGACATAATATTCCGCTCGCCCTCGTCACCGACATCCTCTTCGGGGTAGTCGATTGCGGCATAAAGTGCGGTCATGACATCGGTAAGGCTGTCGCTGATTTTCTGTATCTCACGGCTGACACTGCCCGACAACGCACCAACGGCAAGGCGAACCTTATCCCCTGTATCTGCGTCAATGAGCTGACCGACGGCTTCGGCTTCTGTCAGGGAAAGTTTACCATTCAAAAATGCTCGTTTAGTGAATTCACCACGACCTGCTGCGGAGGCACCGTGAGCGATACAGCTGAGATAAGTTTCCTCGGTAACAGCGACACCGCCATGGCAAGCGATTTCTGCGACGTTTTCGCCTGTAAAAGAATGTGGAGCTTTATAAAGGGTGAGGATACC
>CAYTLG010000014.1:12089-20377 GCA_964438725.1 uncultured Ruminococcus sp.
TCGCTATACCGCATACCCTCGTTTGCAAGGCACCGTGATCGCTGCACCTCGTCGATTTTTTCGTTATCGGCGGAAAGTATATCACCGAAAATGGCATGGCGGACAAACTTTTGGTCCACGTTATCGGGGTCAATTACGGAAAAGCGTGGTTTAAACGCAGCGAGAGCCACATTAAAGGCGGTATCTCCCGACAAGCGTACAACTGCGACTCCGCCCTTACCACGTGGAGTTGACACGGCACAGACAGTAAACATAGATTTTGGTATTCCTTTATTTTTTCTTTTAATTCTATTTTTCTTCACCAATGAAGTATGGCTAAAAGGGTTTAGGATATTCGTTTAGGTTAAATCTCCACATTAGTGAGACAAACTGCAATCCAAATTCGGGGGTATCAATAGGACGAACGTCTCCCTTACTTGCTCTTCTCCATCATATCCACCGCATTCATTATCGCAAGACGGGAGCTTTCGTATGTAAGTCCACCCTGCATATACGCATAGTACGGCTCACGCATGGGTCCGTCGGCAGAAAGCTCGATTGATGAACCCTCAACAAATGCTCCTGCTGCCATTACTACCTCGTCCTCGTAGCCTGCCATTTCAGCCGCACAAGGTACAACGTAGCTGTCGATAGGTGATGCAGACTGGATTCCACGACAGAAGTTGAGAAGGCTCTCACGGCTGCCGCAGGTTACTATCTGTACAATGTCGCTTCTGTGATCGCCTGCTTTGGGGCTGACCTCGTAGCCTGCGTTTTCAAAGAGACAAGCGGTAAGGCAAGCGGTTTTCAGTGCCTGTGATACCGTGTGGGGAGCGTAGAACAGTCCCTTTATGATGTTTCTGTTCTGTCCAAGGGAGGCACCGATATCCATTCCGATTCCGGGAGCTGTAAGTCTGTTTCCGCAAAGTCTTACGCACTCAGCTTCGCCGACGATGTAACCGCCGATGTCAGCCATACCGCCGCCGGGATTTTTGATGAGCGAGCCTGCGATAATATCCGCTGCCGATTCACCTGTAACTCCTTCGGGAACGTAGCAAGGCTCTGTGGTTTCGACAAATTCGCCGTAGCAGTTGTCTACCATGAACACCGGCTTGCGAATACCAAGCTCACGTGCGGTAGTTTCTACAACGTAAGCGGCACGTCTTATCTGTGAGGGGGTAAGTGCGGGTCTGAAAGCGTAGCCTCTCGAACGCTGAACGTACACCATCTTGACTTTTTCGCCATACTGACGGAGGAATTCAACCATAGCTTCGATATTGATAGGCTGTTCTGCGGTGAAGGCATCCTCTTTGAGTTCTATCTGGTGATATTCAACACCGAGGTCACGGAGAGAGCCTTCGGAGCTGATTTTTGGGTCATTATTCTGCTCACGCTCAAGGCCGAGAACCTTAGTAAGTGTATCGTAGGGTCTGCCTGTTATGGAGAGCATGATATCCCCCGGGCGGAGGATACCGTAGAGTGCGACAGCGAGGGTATGTGTACCTGAGAGAAGTGAGGGTCTGATAAAGCCTGCTTCTGCACGGAAAATTTTAGCAGCGAGGGTATCGAGAGCATCACGACCTCTATCGCCTGAGCCATATCCTGTTGAGGGGGTAAAGAAAGATTCGGAAACGCTGCACTCCTTAAAGCAATCGAGGACGTGTTCTGTATTGACACGAGCGACGTTTTCGATTTCCGCAAAGACAGGGGCAAGGTTTTTCTCTGCCTGCTCTGCAAGTTCACGGGTTTTATGGGAAATAAACATAGATTTTTGGTATTCCTTTATTTTTTAGATTTGCAATATTTTTTAACTTATAGCAATTTTGGGATTCCTAACATATTTAGGGATTTTAGTTTAAACCTCCACGTCAGTGGGTCAATAGTGCAAACTTCCCTTATTCTTCAGAATCTTCAGAAGATTCAGCAGCTTCCTCAGCTTCTTCTGCAACAGAAGTATCCTCTTCCTCTTCTTCTTTCTCCATTACAGTGAAGTTCACTATTCTGCTTTCTTCGCCGAGTCGCATTACCTTTACACCTGCCGCAGCTCTGCCGTATACAGGGATTCCCTCAATAGGAGTTCTTATCATGGTGCCGTCGTTCGTTATCATAAGTACGTCCTCGTCCTCACGACATATCGCTACCGAGCATATCTCTCCCGTCTTATCCGTCAGCTTCTGAATTATCATACCCTGGATTCCTCGTCCCTTGGCTTCAAATTCAGCGGGCGATACTCTCTTACCCATGCCTCCGTCAGCTATGACAAGTATCTTGTTCTCGTCTGCCCACTCGTCTCCACGCTCAAGTAAACAAGCTCCCGCTACATGGTCTCCGTCTCTGAGGCTGATTCCTCTTACACCTCTTGCCGTTCTTCCCATTACGGATACCTTGTCCTCGTTGAAACGTGCCGCAAGTCCGCCTGCCGTTACGATAAGCACGTCACTTTCACCGTACGTTCTCGCAACAAAGATAAGTCTGTCTCCCTCGTCGAGTGATATCGCAATCTTACCGCCCTTACGCTGGATTATGAACTCCTCAAGTCGGGTTCTCTTTATTACACCCTGTTCTGTTACCATAACAAGGGTGTCGTTGTCGTTCACGGATTCCGCTTCGGTAACGGTGTCGCTCTCGTCATAGGGTACGGGTACTACCGCCGTTATCTTTTCGTTAGGCTCTATGTCGATGAGGTTGATTATGTTTGTTCCCTTTGCTGTTCTACCGGCTTCGGGGATACGGTATGCCTTGAGCGTGTGTATCTTTCCTGAGTCGGTGAACATCATAAGGTACGAGTGAGAGTCGGCTGTAATTACCCTCTCAACATAGTCCTCTTCCTTTGTAGCCATACCGATTATCCCACGACCGCCTCTCTTCTGTGCGGAATAGGTGTCGGTCGGCTGACGCTTGATATATCCCTCGTGAGTGAGCGTGATTACTACGTTCTGTCTCTCGATGAGATCCTCAAGCATTATTTCGTTTTCAACTTCTTCAATGGAGGTCTTTCTTTCGTCGGAGAAACGGTTCTTTATCTCCGTCATTTCGTTCTTGATGATTTCATCAATGCGGCTTTCGTGTGAAAGAATGTCTCTGAGTTCCTTTATGGATGCGTACAGCTCCGCAAGTCTTGTCTCGACCTTTTGTCTCTCCATTCCGGAAAGTCGTCCCAGAGTCATCTGTACGATTGCCTGAGCCTGTTCTTCGGAGAGGTTGAACTCTACACGGAGGTTTTCACGTGCGGTCTGTGTGTCGGGGGATGAGCGGATTATGGAAATAACACGGTCAATGTTGTCGATGGCAATCTTGTAGCCCTCGTTTATGTGAGCTTCACGGAGAGCCTTGTCGAGATCAAACTTTGTACGCTTCTTGATAACGCTCTTCTGGTGGTCGATGTACACCTGGAGAAGCTGACGAAGTCCGAGAATTTTCGGTTCACCGCCTACAAGGGAGAGCATGATTATCGAGCAGGTGTCCTGAAGCTGAGTATATTTATAGAACTGGTTGAGAATAACCTGACCGTTTGCGTCCTTACGATATTCGACAACGACACGGAGACCGTCACGACCGCTTTCGTCACGGATTTCGGTAACGCCCTCTATACGTTTATCATGGACAAGGTTCGCCATGGTTTTGATAAGCTCTGCCTTCTGAACCATATAGGGGATTTCGGTTATGATTATGCGGTGATGTTCTTCCTCAACGTAGGCTTTGGAGCGAACCTGAATACGTCCACGACCTGTTGAGTATGCTTCATATATGCCGGCAGTACCGTAAATAGTACCACCTGTCGGGAAGTCGGGGCCTTTAATGAACTGCATAAGCTCACCTACGCCTGCGTCGGGGTGTTCCATGAGGTAAATAGTACCGTCAATGACTTCACCGAGGTTATGAGGAGGAATATTTGTAGCCATACCTACTGCGATACCGACTGCACCGTTTACGAGGAGGTTCGGGAAGCGTGAAGGGAGTACGGTAGGTTCACGGCGTGTATTATCGAAGTTCTGATCCCATTTTATGACATCTTTTTCGATATCTCTCATCATTTCGCCTGAGAGCTTAGAGAGGCGAGCTTCTGTATAACGGTAAGCAGCGGGGCCGTCACCGTCGATATTACCGAAGTTACCGTGACCTTCAACGAGGGTATAGCGGTAAGAGAACGGCTGAGCCATACGAACCATTGAGCCATATACGGCACTGTCTCCGTGTGGGTGGTATCTACCAAGCACGTTACCTACGGTAGTAGCGGATTTACGGAAGGGTTTATCGAATGTGAGGTTATCTTCATACATAGCGTAGAGGATACGTCTCTGACCGGGTTTCATACCGTCTCTTGCATCGGGCAATGCACGGGATACGATAACGGACATAGAATATTCGATAAAGGATTTTTTGACCTCATGTTCCATATTAATAGGGACAATTTTCTGGTCAGGGTATTCGATATTTTGTAATTCCTTGACTTTTTTTGCCATGGTATATCCTTTCAGGTGTGGTATCTCTTTTGTTTTCCTAACACATTTAGGGATTGAATTTATTATAGTCTCCTATTCGGAGGGAATGTTTTATAGGGATTTAACGCTTTCAAAGCGTTAGTGAGTGCAGTTAGCCAACTCAAGCAGAAACCGGGGCAGTAGCAAACGGGTGCGAAAGCCCGAAGAAACCTGCTACGACCGCACGTCCGGTGCAAGCTTACTCCCCGGCTACATATCTCGCCGATACCTCTGATGCCTTCGACATCGCAGCGGATACTTCATCTCCGCAGATGTATCTGTAATATACATAAGCTCCAAGGAAAGTGTCTCCTGCTCCCTTGAGCCTTACTACCTTTCTGGGGGTGGGTCTTGCCGTAACTACTTCATCTCCGCTGCAATGCATTGATCCGTCCCCTGCCATAGTCATTATAACAGAGCCGAACGGAAGAACTCGACACGCCGCCTTGAACTCACCCTCTCCCCTGATACCGTCCTTTGCAAAACGTGCATATTCGGGTGCAAGTGAGGCAAGAAGTCCGCAAAGCTCGGCTGTGTTCGGCTTGATAAGGTCGGCTGCATCTACTTCGTCGGCTTTTGCGGCAGAAAGCAGTGTCTCTCCGTCACAGTCAAGCACCGCGACCGCTCCAAGTCGTTTTACTTTTTTTGCCAGAATCGACGGATAGCTTTTTGAAACTCCCGACGGTACGCTTCCGCAGATACAAACAACGTCACCGACACCTACTCCTTCAAGGACGCTTTTTTCTATCTCGTCAAGCTCCTCTTTGCTGAGTGCGGCTCCCGGTGCGTTTATTTCGATTTCACTTCCGATGTCGGGGATAAGGGATGTATTTACACGGGTGTTTCCCGATGTTGTGACAGCACCGCAGAGGTCAAAGCCCTCTCTTTCGAGAAGTTTTTTCAGAAGCTCACCTGTATCCCCTGCTGCCGGAAACACTGTTTTAAGCTGCACCTCACGATTTTCCGCTTCAGCCAGCTTGAGTACGGCACGGGATACGTTTATACCTTTTCCGCCTGCGGTAACTGCGTGAGAATAGGTACGGTTAAGTCCTGAGCGTGATGTTTCGGAATGGTACTCCACGTCAAGTGCGGGAGACAGGGTTAATGTTATGAGACGAGGCATGGTGTAGTGTTCCTCTTTTCTTTTAATTCTTTTCTTTTTTCTTCACAAATGAAGTTTGGCTAAAGGGGGTTAGGATTCATTTAGGTTAAATGAGCGTCAGCTCTTTTTACATTCATCAATTCCTAAAGGATTTAGGCAAATTCCAGTCTCACTCAGCTTCTGGTGAATCCCAAGCCCAATAGACCGCACGTCCGATGCAAATCTTTTATATGTCCAGATTCTCCGCATATTTTGCGTTGGCTTCAATAAATTCACGTCTGGGCTCTACCTTGTCACCCATGAGTGTCGAGAATATCTCGTCACACTTTATCGCATCCTCTATCTCAACCTTGAGTATCGTTCTCTTCTCAGGGTCCATTGTAGTGTCCCAAAGCTGGTCGGCATCCATCTCACCAAGACCCTTGTATCTCTCGGCTTCAACTCCGCTTGTTCCCATCTCCGCTACAATGGCTGCCTTTTCTTCCTCGGAGAATGCGTATCTCTGCGTCTTTCCCTTGTGGATTCTGTAAAGCGGCGGCTGTGCAAGGAATATGTGTCCCTCCTCAAGAAGCGGTCTCATGTGACGGAAGAAGAACGTCAAAAGAAGTATTCTTATGTGTGATCCGTCTACGTCCGCATCGGCCATGATTATTATCTTACCGTAACGCAGCTTCGTCATGTCAAAATCCTCTCCGATACCACAGCCCAGTGCCTGGATTATCGGTATGAGTGACAGGTTCTTGTATACGCTGTCTGCGTGTGACTTTTCTACGTTGAGTACCTTACCACGGAGCGGAAGTATCGCCTGGAATCTCGGATTACGACACGACTTTGCACTTCCTCCCGCACTATCTCCCTCTACGAGATAAAGCTCGGTAAGGTCTACTCTCTTTTCGTTACAGTCTGCGAGCTTGCCGGGGAGTGTGGACACCTGAAGCACGCTCTTTCTTGCCTGTTCTCTTGCTTTTCTTGCGTTTTCTCTTGCTCTCTGTGCTACGAGTGACTTTTCTACGATAGCCTTTGCCACTGCGGGGTTTTCCTCGTAAAATTCAGCGAGCTTTGTTGTAACTATACTTTCTACTATGCCCTTTACGTCGGAGTTGCCGAGCTTTGCCTTGGTCTGGCTCTCGAACTGTGCATCGGGGAGCTTTACGGAAACTACGGCACAAAGACCCTCTCTTGCATCTTCACCCGAGAAGTTCTTGTCACCGTCCTTGAGTGCCCCTGATTTTCTTGCGTAGTCGTTCAACACCTTTGTAATAGCGGTTTTAAAGCCTGTTTCGTGAGTACCGCCATCTATGGTTGACATATTATTTGCAAAGGTAACGATAGTTTCGGTATAGCTGTCGTTATACTGCATAGCAACCTCTGCGGTAATGTCACCCTTCTGAGCCTTCATATAGATAACGCTGGGGTGGATTACCTCTACGTGCTTTGCTTTATTGAGATGTTCGACGAACTCACGGATACCGCCGTCGTACTTGAGGTCATATTCAAGGTAACGTGAGCTTTTATCTATTTCGTTTTCGTCGTTTTCAAAGCGGACTTCGTTATCTACGCCCTCCGGCACTACTTCTTCTTCAGCTTCATCAACTGAGTCCGCCGGAGCTACCTTTCCTGCTTCTTCAAGGAGTCGCTTAATATCCTCATCATCCGCATCTGTATCGAGCTTTTTATTTTTATCTTCTCTTTCGTCACGGAGAATGATTCTGATACCTGCGTTAAGGAATGCCTGCTCACGGAGACGAGTCAGGAGTGTTTCCATATCAAAGGTAGTAGTATCTGTGAAAATTTCGGAGTCGGGCTTAAATCTTACGAAAAGTCCGTGGTTTTCGGTATCTCCTACACAGGCAAACGGGCGGGAGATATTACCTCTTTCAAAACGCATGGTATATCTTTTGCCCTCATAGCAGTTATCGATTTCCATCCATTCTGAAAGGGCATTAACAACTGAGGCACCAACGCCGTGAAGGCCGCCTGAAATTTTATAGCCGTTTCCGCCGAATTTACCGCCTGCATGAAGCACGGAGAAAACGACTTCGAGTGTAGGTTTTCCTACCTGGTGGTGCATTTGAGAGGGAACGCCGTATCCGTTATCCTGTACTGACACGCTTCCGTCGGGGTAAAGAGTAACTTCAATACTATCACAGCGTCCTGCCATTGCTTCGTCAATTGAGTTATCGACGATTTCATAGACGAGGTGGTGGAGTCCTCTTACTCCTGTTGAGCCGATATACATACCCGGGCGTTTACGAACTGCCTCAAGTCCCTCAAGGACCTGTATCTGATTTTCGTCATAATCCGTAGAGGGTTCTACGGTATTAACGGTATCGGGAGGTGTATCCATGAGGTTTTGTTCATTGTTTATGGTTTCATCGTAATACATAGGTTCTCACTTTGTTTTTTTATGATTTCAATATTTTTTATAGCAATTTAGGATTCCCAACGTATTTAGGGATTGGTTGGATAAAAAAGCTGACACTCTTTTTTGCGGTGGTTGTTGGGTTTAGTTTGCTTTCTTCCGTGTTGGATGGCATGAATTGTTAGTATTGGTGCAGAAAACTAAATCCTTAGTGAGTGCGGTTAGCTAACTCCGTTTCCCCTCAGCTTCAGGTAAATCCCAGACAAAGCAAACTTCAAACTCCACTCTTTTCACTTCCCCTCTCTCCGAAGAGATAAACTCTAATATAAATATATAATAATAATATAAAATATAATAATTTCAG
>CAYTLG010000015.1:0-12078 GCA_964438725.1 uncultured Ruminococcus sp.
CTGTGATAGCCTGGATGATTTCCATGTTGTTGATGTTGAAAGCACCGATAGCATAGTGGCCTTCGTAAGCCTTCTTGAACATCTCTTTTGTAGTAACAAGTGCCATGATATTTCTCCTATCCTGATAATATATATTTTAACTGTATCATTTTACAACATCCACGCCGGAAAATCAATAGTAAATCCGATAAACAGATGTTAATTTTTTTGTTATCCCAAAATTTCCGCAAAATACGCAATTCCACACCATCAATTCACCTAAAAAAGACTCGAAAACACGATTGCATTTGTTGAATCTATATGCTATAATAGCAGTACCACATTCATATGAAAGAGGTCAGGATAATTATGGCAGAATCAAGACTTATCGGCAGCTACCCGGTAATAGGTATACGTCCGACTATTGACGGCAGACGTGGTGCTCTCATGGTACGTGAATCACTCGAAGAGCAGACAATGAACATGGCAAAAAGTGCGGCAAAGCTCTTTACTGAAAATCTCCGCTACTCAAACGGCGAGCCTGTAAAAGTAGTAATTGCCGATACAACTATCGGTCGTGTAGGCGAAAGTGCCGCCTGTGCCGACAAATTCAAAAAAGAAGGCGTAGACATCACACTTACCGTTACTCCCTGTTGGTGCTACGGCTCCGAAACAATGGATCAGGATCCCAACACAATTAAAGCTGTATGGGGCTTCAACGGAACAGAACGTCCCGGAGCTGTATACCTTGCCTCCGTACTCGCAACACACGCACAGAAGGGTCTCCCCGCATTCGGTATCTATGGTCACGATGTTCTCGATGCAGATGATACATCCATCCCCGCAGACGTTGAGGAAAAGCTCCTCCGTTTCGGTCGTGCAGCAATCGCAGCCGCTACAATGAGAGGAAAATCTTACCTCCAGATTGGTTCAATATGTATGGGTATCGGCGGCTCCATCATCGACTCACGTTTTATCGAAGAATATCTCGGCATGAGAGTCGAATCTGTTGACGAAGTAGAAATAATCCGTCGAATGACTGAGGGAATCTACGACCACGCAGAATATGAAAAGGCTCTTGCATGGACAAAGACAAAGTGCAAAGAAGGCTTTGACAAGAACCCCGCAGAGCTTCAGAAGTCCAGAGAAGTCAAGGATGAGCAGTGGGAATTTGTCGTAAAAATGATGGTCATTATAAAAGATCTCATGAACGGCAACAACAATCTCCCAAAGGGCTGCGAAGAAGAAATGGTCGGTCACAACGCTATCGCAGCAGGCTTCCAAGGTCAGAGACAGTGGACAGATTTCTATCCTAACGCCGACTTTGCAGAAGCTCTTCTCAACACCTCATTCGACTGGGATGGAGTACGTGAGCCTTACATTCTCGCAACCGAAAACGACGTTCTGAACGGTCTCGGAATGATGTTCATGAAGCTCCTTACAAACCGTGCTCAGATTTTTGCAGACGTTCGTACATACTGGTCGGGCGAATCCGTAAAGAGAGTTACCGGATACGAAATCGAAGGTCACGCAAAGGAAGCTAACGGTTTCATCCACCTCATCAACTCCGGTGCCGCTTGCCTTGATGCCTGCGGTGAAGTTAAGGACGAAAACGGCAACGCTGTTATGAAGCCGTGGTACGACATGACTGAGAAAGACTGCGACAAGATTCTTTCCGCTACCGAATGGGCCCCCGCAGACCTCGGCTATTTCAGAGGCGGTGGATATTCCTCACGTTTCTCTACAAGAGCCGAAATGCCCGCTACAATGATTCGTCTTAACCTCGTTGAGGGTCTTGGTCCGATGCTCCAGATTGCAGAAGGCTGGACTGTTTGCCTCCCCGAAGAAGTAAATGATATTCTTTGGAAAAGAACCGACTACACATGGCCTTCCACATGGTTCGCTCCGAGATGTACTGGTGAAGGTGCGTTCAAGACTGCCTATGACGTTATGAACAACTGGGGTGCTAACCACGGTGCTATCAGCTACGGTCACATCGGTGCAGACCTCATTACACTCTGCTCCATCCTCCGTATCCCCGTTGCAATGCACAATGTACCCGAAGATAAGATTTTCCGTCCCGCTTGCTGGAATGCGTTCGGTATGGATAAAGAGGGTGCCGACTTCAGAGCCTGTGCAAACTACGGTCCTCAGTTCAAGAGAGTAAGATAAAACCTAATATTCAAGAGACGCTGCTCTTTCAAAGGAGTAACGTCTCTTTTTTTGTTTTTGCACAGTTTTTAAATCCGTATGTACCCAAAACGTGGAAAAAATCACCCTGCCGCCACTGGTTATGTTACATAATAAATTAATATTCGAGTCGGAGATTTCTTTAAAATAATTATGGTATAACATTAATGTAGAAAAAAGCAAAGGAGCGACAAAAAAATGAAAAGATTAAAGGCTGCCTGCATATTCCAGACACTTGTATTCTCACAAAAATCCGACTTCGGTTACTCTAGAGAAAGAGCCGCAAAGATAAACCGTGAGGAGCTTGAGCATTACAAAGCAACTCTCGACCGCACAAAAACAAAGTACCAGATAACAGAAACCGCGGAAACAGAAGACGGATCCATCATCGTACACGTAAGAAAGCAGTACAACGACAAAGCCGACGTTTCCGAGTATTTCGCATAAAACAAAAAGCCGTCCGAGCATAAAACGATATGACCCAGACGGCTATATTATTATTTTTTGTCAACGAAAGGGATATATAATGAACACATCCACCTTTACCACAGATAAGATAAGAGCATACATAAAGAAACTCTACTCCACAAAGCCGAACATTCACATAAACATAAACATGATCCATCCGAAAGTTCAGCAGAACAACGTCTCCGCAACGCTAAAGGGCGTATATCCCCACTTTTTTCATGGTTGAGGAATCAGATAACGCCGAGCATCGCAGTCATACGCTGACCTATTCAGATGTTCTGACAGGAATTATCGAGATAAAGGAGCTTCCGATATCCGCAAAGTGACTTATTCTCCGAGCATACCTTCGATACTCTTGTTAAGCATCTTTCCGGCAGCCTTGAGTATCTTTGCATATGAGGAAGCAATATCTTCGTTACCACTTGCCGCATTGGTAGCAAGTGTACTTGACATTGTTGTAACACCGAGAGCATCGGCAAGGTTGAACACACCTGTATCGAATACGAGGTTGAGCATTTCAGCACTGTCCTCATCACGGATGTACTTGAAGTTCAGTGTAGCCTTGTTGTAAGCATCACGAACACCGCTGTATGATTCAGCACAGAGGTTTTCAAGAATTACACCGGTTCTTTCGGCATCAAGGTTGGTTATCGGAATACCGCAGAACGCAGCATATTCGGAAATAAGGGATATATAGTTTTCCTGAGCCTCATCATACTTAGGATAAGGAAGAACACCGAACTCAGCATCCATATCACGGAGCTTTTTGAGTGTTCCAACCGGGTCATAGAAGAACATGGAGTGTCCCTGGCTGAATACGCCGAGCCAGCCTTCGCTGTAACTGCTTATACCGGGAGTGTTGTATCCGTTACAGAATGCATCCTTATTATTGAAAATACCTCTTACGATATCTGTATATACAGTGTAGAACTTATCATCGGGAGTCTTGATTTCGGGTACACCCTCAGCATTCTTTTCAACAAGAGTTTCACCTGTCGCAAAGAAGAGAGGCTTCATACAACCGTCGTAGGATACCGCACCGAACTGGTCACTTGCATCAACTTCACCGTTACCATCAAGATCCTGTGCCGCTACATCCATGTATTCAACCATCTTATCGAGCGTCCACTTGCCCTCACGAACGAGTTCATACGGATCTCCGAGACCGTTGTTGTCCATGATACCCTTGTTGAAGCCTATAATCCAATATGCTTCCTTGAACATGAGATGAAGGTCACCTACAAGGAAGTAGAGTTTATCCTTTACTTCAACGTCCTCCATCGCACTTGCATTCCACCAGGGCTTGTCAAGGTTCAATGAGCTTATGTCGTTCACATTTATAAGAGAACCGCTGGTCGCAAAGGGAGCCACAAACTTACTTTCATTCCAGAAGCAGGAATATGTATCTGTGTTTGAAGCTATTTCCTTGTTCATTGTAGATGTAACAGAGTTATAGTCTACCAAATCCTCGACAATGGTTATACCGAGCTTTTCAGACACTGCGAAATTTCGGTTGTAAACTGCGTCGTTAAGACCGTCACCTGTAAGTTCTTCCGCACTCATAAATGTATACGCAAAGCTACTCTTGTTATTCAGCATTCTGAATTCAAACCCCTCAAAGTTGCCAGTAGGAACATCTTCGTAAAGCTTTGCAAGAACATCCTCTTCAGTAGTTTCGCTTTCGGTATCACCGGCTTCAACAACATCGGATTTGGTTTCGCTACCTGCATTTCCATTTTTTCCGGTGTTGTTGTCGTTTGAAGCACATGATACAAGCGGTGTAAGCATAAGCATCGCCAGTATAAGGCTAAATAATCTTTTTTTCATTGTCTCCTCCAAAAAATTTTCGTTCTGTAATGCCAATATTAAGTGACACAGTTAATCAATATTAGCATAACCATCCACTTTTGTCAATAGCACTGACGGTAATATAACTTTAAATTATATCAAATATTCCGTCATGATACCAAAGCTCGGTCGAGTCAGGGGAACAGTACATACGGTACAGCTCATCAAAGCCACGCACGGTTTCAAGCTGCTCAAGCTCGTTCTCATCCACCCACATTACTTCCCCCTCATCGGAAGAACGTATCTCTCCCTCAAAGCGGTCAGCATAATATAAAAATACGACATATCTGTATCCCTCACGGGTATAGAAATCCTTTATTCCACACAGCTTCGGAGAAATTACGGTAAGTCCGGTTTCTTCCCTTACCTCACGTATCACTGAAGCGGTAATTGATTCTCCATCCTCAACATGACCGCCGGGAAATACAGCTCCACCCCAGTTTTTGTCGTTTCGTATTTGCATAAGGAGCTTTCCTCCGTTTCTTACCATGCACATATTCGTAAGTATTGTCATTTTGGCTTCAGCCATGTCATTTACCTCACACACCTAATTATATAATGATATTTGTAGTAAAATTATTATAACATACCGCATATTTTTTGGCAAATGATATAAAGAACAATAATCCACCATAAGCTGTTCCGAAATTTGGCGATTTTTGACTTTTTTCAGACTTGACACAGCTATTGAAAATATGTTATACTTTTATGAACTAAAAATTAAGGTTTCGCTTGAGAAAAAGCTCTATCTTTAATCCGATACCGTGATGTCGGCAAGATCAGCTAAAAGCAATATTGCGTATTTTTTTAGCGTTTGTTAATAGTCGGGTCTTGTCATCATACGACAGGACTTTTTTTCTGCAAACCAAACACACGGAGGAAGTTATGAAACTCGTTTATCAGACAAACGAAAGACCCAAATTCGGTCAGATGATAGTATTTGCTATTCAGCAGCTACTTGCTATCATGGCAGCGACTCTCGTTGTTCCCGTAATCATAGGAAACGGCATGAGCCCCGCAGCAGCACTTTTCGGAGCAGGTGCCGGAACCCTTATATACATTCTTTTCACTAAGAGAAGAAGCCCTGTATTCCTCGGCTCATCCTTTGCGTTCCTCGGCTCAATGGCAGCAGCATTTGCAGGTGCAGCAAGTGTAGAAGTCGGATATCTCGGTCTGCTTCTCGGTGCGATATTCGCAGGTCTCGTTTACGTAATAATCGCAATCCTCGTTAAGTTTGTCGGCGTTGAATGGCTTAACAAGCTCATGCCCTCAGTAGTAATCGGCCCCACAGTTGCAATCATCGGTCTTTCCCTCGCCGGAAACGCAGTAGGTGACCTTCAGTCCAGCGGAACAGGCACAGCAGCGACCAACCTTTGTATACTCTGCGGTCTCGTAACTCTCATCGTAACTATCCTCTGCTCCACATTCGGTAAGAAGATGGCTCGTCTCATCCCATTCATTATCGGTATCCTTGCAGGCTATGCAGTAGCAGCAGTATTCACAATCATCGGTAACGCAACAGGCAACGAAGCCCTTCAGATAATCAACTTCAGCGTATTCGGTGCACTCGTTGAAGGCGGCGTAGGTCTCCACACATTCTTCGCAGTTCCCGAATTTACATTCGTTAAGGCTCTCGGCGGATTCAGTGAAATCAACGGTCAGTACATCGGCTCTGTCGCAGTTGCATACATCCCCGTTGCTCTCGTAGTATTCGCAGAACACGTTGCAGACCACAAGAACATCTCCAGCATCATCGAAAGAGACCTTCTTGAAGATCCCGGACTTTCCCGTACACTTCTCGGTGATGGTGTAGGTTCCATGGTAGGTGCGTTATTCGGTGGCTGCCCCAACACAACCTACGGTGAATCCATCGCCTGCGTAGCTATCACAGGTAACGCTTCCGTAGCTACAATCATTACAACAGCGGTTCTCGCAATCATCATCGCATTCCTCTCTCCCTTCGTTGCATTCGTAAACTCCATTCCCTCCTGCGTAATGGGTGGTGTCTGCGTTGCACTCTACGGTTTTATCGCTGTATCCGGTCTTAAAATGATTCAGAAGGTAGACCTTGAAGACAACAAGAACCTCTTCGTAGTATCTACAATTCTCATCTGCGGTATCGGCGGACTTTCCGTATCCTTCGGTCAGGTAACAATCACCTCCATCGCAACCGCACTTATCCTCGGTATCATCGTAAACCAGGTACTCGGCGGAAACAAGCAGAAAAGCAAATAAGAATTAACTAAATAAAACTGACTTTACCCATGTGGAATAATTCCTCTGAGTAAAGTCAGTTTTTTTATTCGCTTACAGCAAGTGAAATATATCTCTCACCACTCGTTCCTACCGAACAGTAGAAGTGATATACTTTTCCGTTCCATCCGACAATCCACGGCTTGTGAGCATATATATCCTCGTTCGGGTCATCGGGATTCTTTTCGATAAGAGGCTCTCCAACCCATTTTGTCCAGTGAATCAGGTCGTATGAAGCCGCAAACGTATCAAAAGCACCCATGCCGTCTACGAATCTGAAATAAGCCATAACATATAGTCCGTCGTCAAGTCGTATTATCTGTGGGTCACCGCTGATACGTCCACGGGGGTCTCCTGTAACATCATCTATCACAGGATAACGTCCGTATCTCTCCCAGTTTTCCATATCATCACTTACAGCGAGGTATATTCTCTCCGTTCCGTTTGCCTTGTACTTTGTATTGTAGCAGTTTACAAATCTATGTCCTGTAAGAACGTCTTTGTCCTCAAAAATGAAGCTCTTATAAAGGGTTTTATCTTCAAAAAATCTCGTATCATCGTCAAACGGAGTCAGTATCGGCTTATCACGTCTCGTAAAGCTGCCATTTACAGGGTCATCGGTAGAGGCTATTCCCATGAGAAGCGGGTCAGGCTCATATCCGTTTGAGTTTCCTGCAAGATATGAAATGTAATACTTTCCGTCATACTGACCTATCTCATGCGAACCGAAAAGGTCAATATCACAAAGAGCGGCATACCCTGCAATCTGTCCCGAATCCCAGTCACGGTTTTCATCACGCTTCAATATCTTCCCCATGTATTCCCATTTCACAAGGTCATCCGATACCGCTATGTGTGTCTCATATCCCGACTCGTTCACATTTTTCGATATCATGATGTAATACATATAAAATCGTCCGTTGTGTCTGAATACCGTAGGAGAGTCACACATCATTCCATCAGCCTTTATTACACCGCCAAGCCTTTTCGGAGTCGTGAGCAGTTTTTTCACCCTCATCATATCTTCAGGAGTAACTGTGCGATCTGCGTTTTTGTTGTTGTAGTTGAATTCTATCATACTTCACCTCTCACACGTCTGAGAACAAGTCGCATTGCGTGTTCAGTAGTCAGCTGTCTTACCTCAGTTCTGGTGTATGCCCTCTCCTCGCAAAAATGAACAGTTTCTGTGTACACTCCACGTGAATCTGCAATACCGAAGCATACCGTTCCGACAGGCTTATCAGGTGTTCCTCCTCCGGGACCTGCAATTCCGGTTACCGATACCGCAACACTGCACCCAATAACCTTTACAGCCCCACGAGCCATAGCAGCTGCACACTCCTCAGATACAGCACCGACTCTCTCAAGCACATCAGCAGGCACTCCAAGCACATCCGTTTTCACTGAATTTGCATAAGACACAACTCCACCGAGCAGAACATCAGAGGCACCTGCAATATCTGCGATAGATGAAGTTATCATCCCGGCAGTACAGCTTTCCGCACAGCCTATCGTCATACCACGTTCTCTAAGCTCATTTATAAGCTCCGCGGCAACAGAAGTAATATCCATATATCCTCCTATCAAAAAAAATCCCGACCGCTTGAGTCAGGATTTTTCTATAAACTAATTTAACTCAGCTTACCAGACAATCTTTTCTCCGCCGTTTTCAGCAGACTTGAATGCATCGAGAATAATCTTGAGTACGCATCTCATCTGGTCGTGTGTTACCATCTGTTCTTCAATACCGTCGATTGCACGAACGAAGTTACGATAGTAATCATGAACGTCGGACTGAGGCTTTTCGATATCGTATTCATCAACAGTAATGCTGTCACGAGGAGCCATAGTCTTTGTAAGTCCACTTGCGTTCTGAACAGGAAGAACGTCAGCTTCATTCCATGCCTTGCACTTTACTACGTGAGCCGGAACTCTCCAGTCGGTAATAATAGCACTACCGCTCTTAGCTCTCATATAGAAACGAGGCATAGCAATAAAGTTATATGTGCCTACTTCAAGGTAAGCCTTCTGACCGTTCTTGAATTCGAGCCAAAGCTGGAAGCCATCGTCAACCTCATCGTTTGTGATGTGGTCAAATGTGCAACGAACGGAAGCGATGTCATATCCGAGAATCATGCACGCCTGGTCAATGATGTGAACACCCCAGTCATAAAGCATACCACCGCCGTACTTCTTGATACCTCTCCAGTCAGAGGGAATACCACGGCTGCCATGGATTCTGGATTCGATGTTGATAACTTCGCCGATTTCACCGCTGTCGTGAATCTTCTTCATAGCGAGAGCGTCAACGTCAAAGCGTCTGTTCTGGTGAACTGAGAAGATTTTGCCGTTCTTGTTTGCGGCAGCAATCATTCTCTCAAGGCTTTCCATAGAAAGAGTAACAGGCTTTTCGCTGATAACATTCTTTCCGTGGTTGAGTGCATCAATAGCAATCTCCTCATGAACATCGTTAGGAGTAGCTATTGTTACCATATCAATGCTGGGGTCGGAGAGAAGCTCTTCACGGCTTGAGTATACCTTGATACCGGCCGCTCTTGCCTTTTCGCATTTTGCCTCGTCAATATCGTAAATACCGGCAAGGTTGCATACGTCACTTGTGAGAAGATTCTTTACGTGGAATCCCGCACCCATTCCGCCATAACCGATTACAGCAGCATTCTTTTTCATATCTTTCTCCATTTCTCCGCCGCAAAACGAACACGCAGCGGTAAAAAAGTATAGTTGTGGGTATTAAAGTTTA
Source organism: uncultured Ruminococcus sp. (assembly GCA_964438725.1). GTDB lineage: Bacteria > Bacillota > Clostridia > Oscillospirales > CAG-272 > UMGS1696. The sequence goes on from CAYTLG010000015.1 coordinate 9,500, forward strand.
TATTAAAAAACAAAACTCAACCTTTGATAAAATATCGTGTGAAGATAACCTCCACAACTATATATTATATTAAAAAACGGCCAATTGTCAAGGGGATAATGTAATAAACTCTGTTTTTAAGTTGTCAATCTTCACATAAAATAACAAAATTTGACTTTCTGCGTTGATTTTTCACAATTCCTCAGCTATAATGTAAGCATAAAAAAAGAAACCTACGGAGGATATAGATGAATCCTAAAAAACCGAACCTCATATACTTCTTTGCCGACCAGCTCAGACTGTCATCAATGGGTTACTACGGCGATACAAAAGCGATAACTCCAAACATTGACGCCTTGAAAGAAAACAGCTGCGACCTCACAAATGCAGTATCCGGTCATCCCGTATGTGCTCCTTACCGAGCTTCACTTTTCACAGGAAAATACACAACAAGCACGGGCATGGTCATAAACGAAATACGACTTAATCCGAACCACCGCTCATTTGCAGATGTTCTGAACGACAACGGATACAACACCGCATACATCGGAAAATGGCACCTCTATGCAAATCAGCTTGGAAATCACGCAGACCCGAAGAATTCTTACATTCCCGAAGGTGAAAACCGTCTTGGCTTCAACGGACTTTTTGCAGCGTATAATTTTCATCATGAAAATTACGGTGAAAAATCGTATTACCACCTAAACTCTCCCGAAAAGCTGTATTACGACGGATTTGAACCTGATTGTCAAACCGATATGGCAATAAACGAGATGAACAGACTTGCCGGTGAGGACAAACCGTTTGCACTTTTCCTCTCGATAGGAATACCGCACGACCCGTGGAATCGTGAAAACTGCGATCCCGATGCGTACAGCCTTTTTGAAAACACCGAGTTCACGCTCCCCGAAAACTACTTACCCGAAAACGACAGATATGCCGATGACTGGGCAAAGCTGTCTCCGAAAGAACGTGAACAAATTCCCGACTGGATACGTGGATACTACTCAATGGCAAAAAAGGTCGATGATGAGTTAGGCCGTATGCTTAAAGCGATACATGATGCAGGGCTTGACGACAACACGATATTTGTATTTACCTCAGACCACGGCGAACTTTTCGGTGCTCACGGCAGACGTGCAAAAAACATTTTCTATGAAGAGGCAGTACGTGTACCGTTCCTCATCAGATACGGAAACAAGCTCGAAAAAACCAACCGTGACGTATGCCTTAATACCGTGGATATAATGCCGACACTTCTCTCTATGATGGGAATGCAGGACGATATCCCATCCGAGGTTGAGGGACATGATTTGTCAGATGCAATATACGGCAAACCTGACGCATACAAACCGAACGGTGCCTTAATGATGGGTACGGGAGCCACTGCGGCATGGGAGGACGGTCACGAATGGAGAGCATACAGAACGCCAGAATATACTTATGCGATATATCTGCGTGACGGTGCGGAGCTTCTTTTCGACAACGTAAACGACCCGCTCCAGATGCACAACCTTTCCCTTGAGCCTGAATATTTCGACAAAAAGGTTGAACTCAGGGATGCAATGTACGCTGAAATGAACCGCATAGGCGACCGTTTCCACACAAGCACATACTACCGTGACAACTGGACAAAGGACAGAATAATACTTAAAACCAAAGCCGACTGAAATAACGCAAATACGCCCTCTCCCCTTGTACCATTTGCCACTTGACAATAAGCGGAAAATATATTAAAATAAATATGTATGTAAAAATAGTATTCATAAGATAAATTTATGAAAGGTACAATAATCATGGACACAAAAAGAAAAAGCGAGCTTACAGAAATTGCCCGCAAGGTACGTGTCGGCATCATTGAAGGCGTTCACGCTGCTAAAAGCGGACATCCCGGAGGAAGCCTTTCTATTGCAGACGTACTCACCTATCTGTATTTTGAAGAAATGAATATCGACCCCGCTGACCCCAAGAAGAGCGACCGTGACCGTCTCGTTCTTTCAAAGGGACACTGTGCTCCCGGACTTTACTCCGTTCTTGCACAGAGAGGATATATACCCTATGGAGACCTCAAAACTCTCCGTCACACCGACAGCTATCTCCAGGGACATCCTGATATGAAGCATACTCCCGGCGTTGACATGAGCTCCGGTTCTCTCGGTCAGGGTTCTTCCACCTCCTGCGGTATGGCTCTTGCAAATAAGCTCGACAAGAACTCAAACAGAGTTTACGCTATCCTCGGTGACGGTGAAACTGAAGAGGGTCAGGTATGGGAGGCTGCAATGTTTGCTTCTCACTACGGACTTACAAACCTCTGCTGGCTCGTTGACTTCAACGGTCTCCAGATAGACGGTGCTATTCAGGACGTAATGAATCCCACTCCCTACGACACAAAGTTTGCCGCATTCGGTTGGAACGTACTTGAATGTGATGCACATGATTTTGATTCAATTGAGGCTGCATTCAAGGCTGCAAGAGAATGCACAGACAAGCCCTCTGTCATCATCAGCCACTCTGTAAAGGGTAAGGGTGTATCTTTCATGGAGAACAATGTATCATGGCACGGTGCTGCTCCGAACGATGAACAGTACGAAGTTGCTATG
>CAYTLG010000015.1:12178-19604 GCA_964438725.1 uncultured Ruminococcus sp.
CGAAGTTGCTATGCGTGACCTTGGCGAAAGATAAACCACAACAATAACCGTTTTTTCCATATAGAATCGAAAGGATATAAAACAATGGCAGACAAAATTGCTACCCGTGAGGCATATGGTAACGCACTTGCCGAATTTGGGGCAGTCTATGATAATCTTGTAGTTCTTGATGCAGACCTTGCAGCGGCTACAAAAACAGGCACATTCAAAAAAGCATTCCCCGACAGATTCTTTGACTGCGGTATCGCCGAAAACAACATGATATGCGTAGCTGTCGGTATGTCCCTCTGCGGAAAGATACCGTTTGCCTCCACATTCGCTATGTTTGCGGCCGGCAGAAGCTTTGAGCAGGTAAGAAACTCCATCGCATATCCCCATGCAAACGTAAAAATCGGTGCAACTCATGCGGGAATTACAGTAGGCGAAGACGGAGCAACTCACCAGTGCTGTGAAGATATCGCTCTTATGCGTACTATTCCCGGAATGACCATAATCAATCCCGCAGATGCAGTTGAAGCAAGACTCGCTGTAAAGGCTGCTATCGAAATGAACGGCCCTGTATATCTCCGTTTCGGCAGAATGGCTGTTCCCACATTCTTCGACAACACCTACGACTTCCAGATTGGCAAGGGCTACAAGATGGCAGACGGAAATGACGTTTCCATCATCGCAACAGGTATTGAAGTTGAGCAGGCACTCCTCGCACGTGAAATTCTTGCAAACGAGGGTATTTCCGCTTCCGTTGTAAACATGGCAACAATCAAGCCCCTTGATGAACAGCTCGTTCTCGCTGAGGCTGAAAGATGCGAATGTATAGTTACCTGCGAAGAACACAGCATAATCGGCGGTCTCGGCGGTGCTGTATGTGAACTTCTCGCAGAAAAGCGTCCCACACCAGTACTCAGAGTCGGCGTAAACGATGAGTTCGGTCGCAGTGGTCCCGCAAAGGAACTTGTTTCCTACTTCCACCTTGATGCAGCTGCTATCGTAGAAAAGGCAAAGGCAGCAGTAGCTCTCAAGAAATAATTTAGTATAACAAAAATTCCTCGGAAAACGGTATCTACCATAATCCGAGGATTTTTTTATTCTTTTACACGAACTGTTCCGCTTCTGTATGCGTTGATAAGCTGTCGCAGGTCGTTTATACGTACCATCAGTTCTTCTCCGTAGTCGATGTCGGCAACATTCACACGCTTTTCCATTTTCTCGACAATGCTTACTTTGGGTGTAATATCTGCGTCGTTTCCATCGTACGGCTTATGCTCGGCAAGTCTCAATGAATGGCTGTCGTAAATGAGTGTATATCCTGCAATTCCGGTTTTCACACGATATGCCTTTGAGATACCACCGTCAATTACAAACAGCTTTCCTCCACCCTTTATCGGACTTTCACCATCACAGCGAAGCACAGGAACGTGTCCGTTTATAATATGTCCATGTTTCTTGTCCAGTCCGAATTCTTCAAGTATCATTTCGCATACCGCTACATCGTTTGTGTGACTGTAATACGGCTCGTAATGCTCTGCACGCACCTCCGACTCGGTCTTGTCAAGGAATGTTCTCTCAAAAAATGCCATTTTATCCTTGCCGTAAAGAGGAGAATCCGCACCGCACCAAAGATACCACATATAATCCGAGGCTGCTTTCTGTTCGGGAGAATCAAACTGACCGAAATACGCCTCTCTTACCGCACGCTCTATTCTGTCAAGAAGCTCTTTTCCGTTAAGAAGTTTTCCCTCACAGTCACCAAACGGCAGTGCAATATCACGCAGCTGTCCATTTTCACAAAGCGGAATACAACCGTGATATAAGAGATTTCCGTTTATCTTCTTGTACATTCCACCGTGGTCGTACAGGAATTTTATATGCCCTCTCAGTCTCTGTGAATGATGGAACGAGCTTCCGAGAATACGAATAAGTTCACTTTCCTCCGCACTGAGTTTAAGCGGATCCGACGGGTCTACGGTTGGGAACGACTTGTCTCTGAGTTCGTATTCCTTTCCGTTTATATTAATAACACCACGTTCAAAGTCCACCTTGTCAAACAAACTTCTGCTTTCCATGTGATACTCAGGGTGACGTGCGATAAGCTGCCCCTCCAGTTTGAACTGTATCACGGAAATAGCCTTGTGCATTTTCGCAGTCAGTGAATGCTCAATACTATCATACACAACATCATCCAGCGTATGCGGATAGAAGTAAGTGCAAGGGTCATCACGATATACCTCCGATGCAAATACCGAAAGTGGACGAAGATTCAGTCCATATCCATCTTCAAGCACGTCAAAGCTATTATAACCCAGAGCAATTCTTATCACGTTTGCTATAAGAGCAGTATTTCCGGCGGCCGCACCCATCCAGCTGATATCGTGGTTTCCCCACTGAATATCGATGTGTGTGAATGTCATAAGCTCATCCATTATCTTGTCAGCTCTCGGACCTCTGTCAAAAATATCACCGATTATATGAAGTCGGTTTATAGTCAGACTACGAATAAGAGAACATACGGCAATAATAAAATCCTCTGCTATGCCGGTTTCAAGAATAGCGGAAATTATTTCTGAATAATAGTATTCACGGTTGATATCGTCCGTTACATTAAGAAGCTCATCGAAAATGTATGCAAAACTCTTCGGCATTTTTTCACGCACCTCAGCACGTGTGTATTTAGCAGAAACAGATTCGCACACCAGAATGAGCCTGTAAATAACGATACTACACCACTCGTCGTTCATTTCACCATTAAGACGGAGCTTTTTTATTTCACTCTCAGGGTAGTATATCAGCAACGCAAGTCGGTTTCTTTCGGCAGAGGGTATGCTTTTCTCGAAAATAAGGTCTATCTTTGACTTTATCATACCTGATGCCGAACGTATAAGCCTTAAAAACGACTCATACTCGCCGTGAAGGTCGCTGAAAAAGTATTCCGTTCCCTTTGGCAAGCTCCTTTCCGCACAGAGATTTATAACCTCAGCAGCGGCAGACTCGACAGTGGGGTAATTCCTTGATAAAAGTTCGAGAAAATGAAGATCGTTCTGGTAATTGTACATATGTCCTCCACCATACATTATTCTGACTCTATTATATCAAATAATAACATAAAATTCAACAAAGCCGTGATATTTTTGTGATTCGGTTGCCACACGGAAAATTTTGTAGTATAATGTACTCATAAATTTCAAGGAGAAAATATTATGGAAAGCCTGTCAGCAAATTTTGTCTGCAAAATATGCGGAAAGAATCATGATTCTATTGTAAAAGATTGCCTTATCGGAAACGGTGTACTCTCAGCCCTACCCAATATCATAAAGAAATATGAAGCGAAAACCCCGTTTGTACTATGCGACCTGAATACATACAAAGCCGCAGGTGAGCGTGTCGTGTCTGTACTCAAGGAAAGTGGACTTGAACCGATACTTCATGTGATAAACTCAACTGAGCCTGCACCAAATGAAACAACAGTAGGTGATGCCGTAATGTACTGCCCTAAAAATGCGGATTTTGTTGTCGGAGTCGGCGGTGGTGTAATTAACGATACATCAAAAATCCTTGCAATGACAAAAAACGTGCATATGGCAATAGTCGGAACAGCACCATCAATGGACGGATTCGCCTCAGCAACCTCATCGGTAGACCGTTCGGGACTGAAAATTTCTCTCCCCTCAAGGTGCCCTGACTGCGTTATAGGTGACACTTCCATCCTTGCAAAAGCCCCCAAGCACCTCATTCGCTCCGGTATCGGTGATATGCTTGCAAAATACATCAGCCTTGCCGAATGGAAGATATCCCACCTCCTGCTCGACGAATATTACTGTGAAAAAGTGGCTGACACAATGTACTCTGCCGTTGACAAATGCGTAAGCAATGCAAACGCCGCCGTAAACGGTGATGAAAACGCAGTAGCAGCGGTAATGGAAGGTCTTACTCTCGGCGGAATCATGATGAACTGGGCAGGAATGAGCCGTCCTGCATCGGGAATGGAGCATTATATCTCCCACATCACCGATATGCGTTCGCTCGAATTTAACACACCGCATGACCTTCACGGAATCCAATGCGGAATTGCAACTCTCCACGTTCTCCGAATGTACGAAAAGCTCGCCGTAGTTCTCGAAAATCCGATAGATGTTGATTCTGCAATAAAGCACGCCGAAACCTACGACCTCGATGGTCACTTCGCATTCATGCGTGAAAAGCTCGGCAACGGTGCGGAAACCATGATAGCACTTGAATCTAAGGAGGGCAAATACTCCATCGAAAAACACAAGGTCAGAATCCATCGTATCTCAGAGGTACAGGGTGAGCTTCTTGAAATAATAAAATCACTTCCTGCCGCAAAGGATATAGAAAAGCTCATGCTTGATATCGGTCACCCGACAAGATTTGATGAAATCGGACTCAGCGATGATGACGTTCATACAGCAGAGCTTCTCGCACGTGATATTCGAGATAAATACGTTCTCGGCAGACTCCTTTGGGACATAGGTCTCGCTGAATAAAAAAAAAGTTTGTGTAGCCTTTTAAATGACTGCACAAACTTTTATTTTTATGCCATTGTTTTGAGCATTTCAAGCGATACTGAGTATTTCACTTCTCTGCCGCTATCGAATGCACGATATTCTTCAAGCATATATTCGCCCATACGATGAACTTCGTTTCCGAGTGAGCCTGCAATATGCGGAGTCATAAACACATTCGGAAGTGTATAGAGCTTGCTGTCCTTTTCGGGAGGTTCAGGAAAAGTAACATCAAGTACAGCGGATATAGTATAGTCGTTCTCAAGTGCGGATATCATGTCATCCTCAACAACCTGAGCTCCTCTTCCCGTATTTATGAATGAGGAAAAACGCTTCATCTTCGAGAAATGAGTCTTGTTTATGATTCCGACAGTCTCTTTGTTGTTTGCAAGGTGGTTTGAGATAACGTCACATTCACTGAATATCGTCTCAAGGTCTGCTTTTCTTACTCCGAGCTTCTCTGCGGCTTCATCAGGCAGGAATGGGTCGAATACAAGAACCTCAACCTTGTCGAGAGTCTTTAGCTTTTCAATGACCATCTTACCTATCATGCCCGCACCAAGTATGCCTACCTTTATTTCGTACACACCTCTGTATCCGTCAAATCTGCGACCATTCCAGTCACTTCCCTCTTCGGGTCTGTGATAACGGTTGAACGCACCCTTTGACGCAAGAATTATCTCCGCAAAGGTGTATTCAGCAACGGGAACTCCATTTGCCGCCCATGCACTGAACACAGCAACACCCGATTCAAGAAATTCACGAGCAAATCCCTGAACCGAACCTGCACCGTAAAAGAGAGCCTTAGCATTCGGAAGATACTTCTTTATCTCCTCGCAGGAAAAAGACGGCATTCCCCAGGTTGAAAAAATATACTCAACCTCTGAAAGCTCCTTTTCGTACCTGTCAAGCTCGTCCTTTCTCAGAACGTGGTCTGCAACAAACTCAAGCTCAGCGTGAAGTGCATCTATGACTTCATTTGAATAAACATAGTCAACGGAGCCTGCCGAACCGATAAAAACCGCTTTTTTCATAGTCATTCTCCTAAGTTTAGCTGAAAATGTAGTTTCCGAAATCCTCAAATTCAAGAATGTCGGAAAGGATATAATTCGAAATAAACATTCCCGATGGAGTGAGAGAGTACACTCCGTTCTGTAATGTCATGTATCCATTCTGAATGAATTTCTCACATTTTTTGCCATATAGTGTCTCAAATGAGCGTCCGAATCTGTGCATGAACTCACGGCTGTCAACGCCCGCAACAAGCCTGAAACGAAGCATGACATATTCACCCATGCGTTCTCTTTCCTCGACCTGCTCACACTCATCCGTTATACGTACCTTTGAATCAACAATAGCCGTTCCTCTGATATATCTTTCGATATCAGGTGTAAACGAAAATCTTGTTCCGTTGAAATACGAATGTGCCGACACACCAAAGCCGAGATATTCATCGCAGTTCCAGTATTTCAGATTGTGTACGCACATATGACCGGGTCGTGCGAAATTCGATATCTCGTATTGCAGATATCCGTATTCTCTGAGCTGTCTTATGGATGCAAGATACATATCCGCTTCCGTATCATCACCCGGAAGATACGGAGATATGCTCTCGTAATTACGATAAAATGCAGTTCCGGGTTCGATTTTCAGGTCATACAATGATATATGGTCTGGTCTGAGCGATGCCGCAAACTCAATACTTCTCGATAGAGAAGCCATAGTTTGATACGGTATGCCAAACATAAGGTCAAGATTTATATTTGTGAACTTAGCCTCACGTGCCATTCTGTACGACTGAACCACGTCACGTCTCGTGTGCCTTCTTGACAACGCTTTAAGCTCGTTGTTGTTGGCACTTTGCAGACCCATGCTTATTCTGTTGACTCCCATACGATGTAGTTTTACAAGAGTGGCATATGACACAGTAGCAGGATTTGCCTCAATTGAAAACTCAGCGTGCTTTGTCAGGTGGAAATTCTTTTTAACCGCAGAAACAAGCCTGTACAGCTCGTGCGGAGGAATTGATGTAGGAGTACCACCACCGATGAACACAGAGTCAGGCTCATACGATGAGACAGCCTCAGAGTAGCTTTCGATATGAGAAATCAGAGCATCTACATATCTCACTATAATATCCTCAGAGGCAGGCGGAGCGGAGTTGAAGTCACAGTAAGCACACTTCGAGACACAAAATGGAATATGGATGTAAATACCCAGTCTTTTTTTGTCTCCGTAGGTAAAGCTCATACTGTAATCTCTCCCATCAGTTTTCGTCATCGAGCTTGAGTACAGCCATGAATGCCTCAGGAGATACCTGTACCGAGCCGAGCTGACGCATCTTCTTTTTACCCTCTTTCTGCTTTTCGAGGAGCTTCTTCTTTCTCGTGATGTCACCGCCGTAACACTTCGCAAGTACGTCCTTACGTAATGCACGTACTGTTTCACGAGCGATTATCTTTGAGCCTATTGCAGCCTGAATCGGAACTTCAAACAGCTGTCTCGGAATATTATCCTTGAGCTTGGAGGCTATTTTTCTTGCTCTGCCGTAAGCCTTATCAGCGTGAACGATAAATGTAAGTGCATCCACCATATCACCGTTAAGCATAAAATCGAGCTTAACAAGGTCTGACGGCTCATATCCTTCAAGTTCATAGTCAAGTGAAGCATAACCACGGCTTCTTGATTTAAGTGCATCAAAGAAGTCGTAAATTATTTCATTCAGCGGCAATTTGTAGTGAAGCTCAACTCTTTCCGTGTCGATATACTTCATATCTATAAATATACCACGTCTGTCCTGGCAGAGATCCATGATACCACCAACATATTCTGTGGGTGTAATTACGGAGGCTGCCACGATAGGCTCATATGCTGTTTCTATTTCGTCGGGTGAGGGATAGTTTGTCGGG
>CAYTLG010000016.1:0-19574 GCA_964438725.1 uncultured Ruminococcus sp.
TATGACCCTCTGCTTGTAAGGCAGATGCTCTCCCAACTGAGCTATGCTTCCATTTATTTTACCATCGAACCTCTCGGCTGACAGCTTTGTTATTATATCACTTATTTCGCTCTTTGTCAAGGGGATTTTTCAAAAAAATTCAGAAAAAATAAAACCGATGAGAGAAAACGGCAAAATCACGCCAAATTTCCGACATCGGAGTTATTTTTATCTTATTGCACGCTCACATTCACCCGTCAGGGAAAAGTCCGTCTCTATCACCTTTGATGAGGCCTCGGGAGAGTACACCCACCGCTCGATATGTCCGACACGTTTTGTATCAATGTAATATCGGCACGGCATAACGGGAGCTTTACCGCAGGTGTCGATAAGTACTAGCTTTATCTTCATCCGTGACGGTATCAGGCTTTTGATGTACACGGAGCATGAGTCACCGACCGTAACTCCATCCGATACCTCGGCAAGCCCGGCAAGATTCGGTGTAAGCTCCACAAATACTCCGTAGTCCTCGACAGAGCGGATTATACCCGTAACAGTCTGACCGCTCTCAAATCCAGCCGCATTTTCTTCCCAAGTTCCGAGAAGCTCACGGTGTGTCAAGTATATTCTGCTGTCATCTGTCGAAGCTATCACGACCTCGATATTGTCGCCTGCCATAAATCTGTCTGAGGGATGTGAGATACGTGATACGGATATGCGGTCAACCGTAAGAAGTGATACTATGCCGCCTCCGATGTCGCAGAATGCACCGAACGGCTCCAGATGTGTCACACGTGCCGGTACAATGTCTCCGGGTACAAGAGCCTTTACATACCGCTCCCACACCTCGCGCTGAGCTGATTTTCTCGAAAGCACCGCTGTTGTCTCGCCACGTTCGTTTTCATATAATTCAATGATTTTAAACTGTACAGCCTTTCCGACTCGTGTTATGACCGCAATATCCTTTATATCGTCTCCTGCGGGATTGAAGCCTGCCTCACTTTTCGGAATTATCCCATGAATACCGCATGGAAGCTCAACATGGAGTGACATGGTTCCGCAGTCGCATACCTGACACATGGCTTCAAGTATCGCACCCGAATGAGCCGCTGTTTCAAGTTCTTCACGATTGCTTATAACGGAGCCGATATCCGCATTTTCCGTTGCCGCTCCCTCCGGAAGATATTCGTTACGTCTGAGCTTTACCGCCTGAGAATACATTTTAACTGCCATTTTCTGACCCCGCATATTAATTTAGATTTCGTTAAACTATATGTGGGAGTCAACGGTGTTATGCGGAAATATCAGAGCCTTGTTATCATGCCGTGCATTGCAGTAATGGTTTCGCTTGCGGTGTCACGGAAGTATATGAACGTCACAAACGCTACAAGAAGTGTCAAGAGTGCGGAGAAGAGGACGGATATATTTCCGATAAATCCCTTTCTTTGGCACGCTTTGCCGTCGAGATACCTGAGAACGGTTATCGCAGCCATTCCTATGGTGAACGCAGGAAGAAGAACATCGAGCGTTACCTTGTCCGTGTAGAGATACAGAAGTCCCATGACAACTGCGATAAGGCACAGTACCATTTCGGCGGCTACGTATCTTGTGAAAGGCTTTACCATGCCCACGTTCAGCTTTTCGTCTGATTCCGGGAACATATTCTCGTCAAAGCCTTTGTATTTTTTATTGCTGTCTCCTGTATTTTTGCTCATTTTTTCCTCCGTCTGAGTTGTATCTGTTTTTGTTGTCGTCCTCGTTGTCCTCACGTTCAAGCTTTGAGAGGAATACAAACGCCATTATCGACATAGCGGCTACTGTGAATGAAAACAGTGCAATCGTCAACATATCCGTGTGAGTCGAGGACTTGCTTTCGGTATCGAAAAGTGACGCTATTCCGTCTGTATCGAGTGATCTGGAGAATAAGCTAACCTTTGATATTTCAAGTTTTACGTCCTCGCTTGAGTATACCATGATTCCGATGTAGTCCGTGTCTGAGCGTGAGTCGTATCCTTCAAGTGGACAGCTCAAGGTGTATTCGGTGCCGTGTCCTATGTCAAGAGCATAATATTCCGCTCTTGTTTCGTCGTTTCCGCAGACGAATACCACCGTTGATGAGCCTGATGAGCTGTTTTCGCTGGTGAGAGCTATGGTGAAGTCTATCGAGTCAATGGAGGTCATGTTTACGGAGGACGGGAAATTGCAAAGTGTTATTCCCGATGAACCGCTGTTTTCGATAGGGTAGTCACTGTATTTGAAGCTGACCGCAAGAACTCTGCCTGCTGTCGGGCTGACCGTGCTTGATGAGGTGAGGCAACTTTCGACACCACCGCCTGCTATCCAACCGTCAGCGTAGTATTTTTCGGAGAAGTCAAAGAGAATGTATTCGTTACCACTTTCCGTTGAGCTGTCGCTGATTATGGCTTCGCTGTCGTATACATGAGCAGTAGCCTCGTCTGAGCTTTTCAGAGCGGCGTAGAAGTCGTGGCTGTTCTTTAGATTGGTGTTATCAAGTGAGAAGAATACGGCACGTGTGTGGCTTCCAGAAAGTGCTGAGGTGCATGAGACAAAAAGCTCTGCCGAATATTCGGTGAATGAGAGTGCATCTCCGTTTTCGGTTTTGTATTTCTCATATTCACCCTTCATCTCGGAGTATGTCGGACGGACGAAATATGCAATGCCGTCTATTTCACCGCATTCAAGCTCTTTTATGAGGTTTACCGCAGTGTTTGCCTTGGTTTTTTCTCCTAAAAGTGCAGTCTCCGGCATAAGCACAAGTGGAATCCTGCCGATTTCCGCAAGTCTGTAACTGAGAAGTGTCGTTAATACAACGGAGTCCAGAGAATCTTCATCACAGGATAGCGGGAGCATGACTATTTTTGAGGATGTCGCAGAGGCAGAGCCGTATATGCTTCGACAGAACAATGCGAGGTCTGCGGCATATTCTTCGACTGAATAATCCTCACGTTCGCCTGCAAATGCTGCCATGGTTGATGGGTTATCTACGGCATTTCCGACTGCATAACCGAGTATTGACGGATATCTTTCGGTGAGAAAACGTATCGCACCTGAAATAAATCCGGCTTCACAGGAGCTTGTCTTGAGCCTTACGAAAATTCTGACTCCTGCCGTTGCATAAAAGCTGATGTCGCTGTCTATTTCTGTGAGCTTGTCACGGTCGAGCTGTGCGGTTTGTATGTCTCCGTTTTTGTCCTTGTATGAGAACGAAACGGTCTTTGCGTGTGTCGTGAGATTCATGATGTAGTCAAGGTTTATTTCCGTCATTACAGTGGAAATATTTGATTCAAACGCACCAACGGAAGCAGGGTCAAAAAGTCCCATTACGGTTCCGTGGCCGCTTTCGCTGAGATATGTTACGTTGTCTACATCAGCAAATCGTGGACGTGAGAGCGGATGAAGCTGTCCGAATTGGTCTGTAACTCCTGCGAAATACATCATTCCGGCGTATTCACCGACGTTAGCCGTGTACTCAAATACGGTAGTGAGCTTTATCTGACCCAGTTCTATTGCGTAGCTCAGGTCGTCCATATGCTCAGGGGGAAGTGCGTAGAAACGTATAACTCCATCTCCGTGAGAATATTCGGTGACGGCAGAACGTGACATTTCTCCCGTGAAAACAAGTCCTGCGGAGGTTTGTTTTATCTTTGTGAGCTGTCCTATACCGTCTTCAGCAGGCACAGGAGAGGACGAAAAACGACGTATCTTGACATATTCGAGCATGAAATAAACGTCACAGTCGATGTTGTCGAACACGAGAGAATATGAATATGGGTTTTCCTTTATGCTTATCGGTATGATAAGACTTGTTATGTCATCAGTCAGCGATATTTTCTTTGATTGGGCTATTTCCTCACCCGATTCCGAACGAAGTCCGATGGTAAAGTTTCCGGAATGCACACCGCTTATGCCTATCTCGAAAAATGCATGACCTCCGTTAATGTCCGCAAGCAGGTCATCTGTAAGCATAAGCTCACCTTCAATAACGGCACGTGAGTTTTCGGGCTTTACTCTTCCGCTTTTCTGGGCACACGCACCAACCACAGCATTGAGATAGTTTGTGAGGTAGTTGTCCACCATTGTAAAGCCGGAGTTCACGTTTTTTGAAATATAAGGCGGCGTGACTCTTATGCTGGACGGGATTTCACTTTCGTAGTTTATGGTCACTTTCATGTGTGAGGCGGAACCCATCGCTTTTCTAATGTCCATTGCGTATAGGTTCCAGCCTACACCGACCAGTGTTTCGGAATGCACACTTTCGGTTCCCGAATAAAACGAGACGGAAACGGAGTATTTTATATCGTTCTCGCCGACTATGGATATGCCGAAATACATGGATGCGTAGTCCGTCATGTCGTAGCCACTATGGGAGAGGTCAAGCATAAGCTCCGTTTTTTGCTCCGGTTCGAGAATAATTTCGTTTGGGTCGTCGGTAATGGTAGTTTCTTTCCCGAGAACTGCGTATACATATGGAATACCGTTTTTCATGCCCATTCCCGTAGAGGTGCTGAGACCGTAGAAATACCACATATCACTGCTGAAGTCGAACACGGAGAGCTTGTCGTTTTCGGAGGGAGAAAATATCTGAACCTCGTCTCCGTCATAGCCTGTGGAGGAAAATGCGACTGCGATATTATCCTCCGCCGAGACACAGACGGATGAACATATTGTAATGATGAAAAGTGTCAGCCATATGACAAACCTTTTTGACACAGCCGTACCTCCTTTTGAATAAATTATGCCGATATTACGCAAGGAACTCAAAAACTGTAGGCTGTTCTGCGGATATCTTGCAGCTGTATTCACGACCGTTCGCACAAATGACAGCCGTTGTATCTTTTTTAGATTTGAGTGTGAATTTTACAACACGTCCTCGTCTCCATTCGCAGTCTACGGTGATACCACCACGTGCGGAGAGTCCCTCAAATGAGCCGTTTTTCCAGTCCTCGTCATTCGGAAGTGCAGGGAGGAGAGTTATCTTTCCGTCATGGCTTTGAATGAGCATTTCGGCTACGGCAGCACAACCACCGAAGTTTCCGTCAATCTGGAACGGGGGATGTGTGTCGAACATATTAGGGAGCGTGCTTTTGCCGAGGAGCTTTGAAAGATTGTCAAGACAGCTGTCACCCTCGCCGAGACGTGAGAAGAACAAGGTTATCCATGCTCTTGACCAACCTGTATGACCTCCACCGCATTCAAGACGGCGTTTCAGAGTTACACGGGCAGCTTCCATAAGTTCGGGAGTGCTTCTGTTGATTTCGTGACCCGGGTGGAGTGCGAAAAGGTGTGAGACGTGTCTGTGACCTCTTTCGGCTTCATCAAAGTCCTCGCTCCATTCCATAATCTGACCGTGCTTTCCTATCTGTATGGGGGGAAGGCGGTCTGCTGTGCTGCGGAGAGTGTTGGCAAAGTCACTGTCTATACCGAGTATGTCTGCGGCTTCTGCGGTGCCTGTGAAGAGCTCGTGTAGTATCTCATTATCCATAGTCGGGGCCGCACATATTGAATGATATTCTCCGTTTGCGGTTATAAATGTGTTTTCGGGAGAGTTTGAAGGGCAGGTAACGAGATATCCGCTTCTGGGGTCGGTCGTGAGGAAGTCAAGGAAGAACTCGCATGAGCCTTTCAAAATATCGTAGTTTTCACGGAGTACGCTTTCGTCGAGTGAGAAACGATATCTTTCAAGGATATGCTGACAGCACCATGCTCCCGCACACATGAATGAACCCCATGATGCACCCTCACCGGGAGAAGTGAAGCCCCACGGGTTTGTAATAGTGTGAGCCACCCAACCGTGCATACCGTACTGTCTTTCCGCTGTGCGATGACCGTGGTCGGATATGAATCTGAGATATTCAAAATATGGTTTTGTCAATTCAGGCATGGAGCAGGTTTCGGCAAGCCAGTAGTTCATCTGAATGTTTATGTTAATATGGTAGTCACATGACCACGGGTTTGCATAGTCTTCTGCCCATATTCCCTGGAGATTTGCCGGAAGTCTGCAATTATATGATGAGCATATGAGAAGGTATTTTCCAAAGGCGAAGTAGAGCATTATAAGCCCTGCATCGCTCTCACCACGTCTCATGCGGAGTATTCGTTCGTTTGTGGGGAGTTCTTCTGACGAGCGGTCGTTTGCTCTGAGGGATACCTTTGTGCGGTTCATGAAAGAAGAAAGGATTATAGCACTTTCGGAGTACAGATCCTCGACTCCGATTCGCTCAGCCTGCTTTACGGAGGTCTTGCACTGTTCGAGAGGGAGTGCAGGGTCGGATGAGGGCTGTATTGTGCCGTATCTGTCGGGCTTTACGTAAGTTGTACGAATGTCTCCGATTATGTCTGCGTAGGTTATGTCGGTAAGTGTGAGACCATCCTCGTCGGCTGTAACGGTACCGTCGCACTTCACGCTGAAATATGCGGCATATGCAATCGAGTTATCAAACGATTTTGTGACACTTACAGAGCCTTTTTCGTATGTCACATGAGCATCACGGCAGGTGTATGAGAGCTTTACTGTGAATTTTCCGTCAGCGGAGATACGACAGCCGAGTACACCATCAAGATTGTTCTTACGGAGTGCTGTGAAAACATAGTTTGTGTGCTTCAGACCATCTACGGTATATTCGGTCTTTGAAAGTCCGCCGTCAAGGTCGAGTACACGGCGATATCCGCTTACGTTGTCGTCGTTCAGTGCGTAGTCAAGATGAAGCTCACCTGCGGTCTGGTAGGTTCCGTAGTCACCGTCAATACCGTTTCCGTAGTTTGAACCTGCACCGCTGCATACCATGTATTTCTGTGTAAGCTCCTCGCCTTTTTTGTAGTCGCCTGAGAAAATAGCATCACGTATTTCTTCAAGATAAGCGGCACATTCGGGATTGTCGGCACCCTTGTCGTAGCGACCGTTCCAAATGGATTCTTCGTTGAGCTGTATTATTTCATTTTTATATCCGCCATACACCATAGCACCGAGACGGCCGTTTCCAAGCGGTAATGCCTCGACCCATTCTTTGGCAGGGGAAAGATAGAACAGTTCCATTTTATAATAATTTCTCCTTTTGAACAAAATGCGTTCGATGTGGATAAAGATATTTTATCATACTTCGCAAGCATAGTCAAGAAGCGTGTTCGGTATCCGTCGAACATAATCGTGGGAGATGAGAAAAAACGAGCATTTGAGAGATAAAGCCTATCCAAATTAAAATAATCGAGAATTTCTTTTGAAAACCTATTGACAAAAGAACGGGTTAGTGATATAATTCATATGTTGTAAAAAAATAATCCAATTTTAACTCTGAATCGGAGGAAACAAGAATGTCCACATATATGGCTAAACCCGAGACAGTTGAACGCAGCTGGTACATCATCGATGCTGCAGGCAAACCCCTCGGTAAAACAGCAGTTACAGCCGCAAACATTCTCCGCGGCAAGCATCGCCCCGAGTTCACACCTCACGTTGACTGTGGCGAACACGTAATCATCATCAACTGTGCTCAGGCTGTTCTTACAGGTAAGAAGCTTGACCAGAAGTTCCATCGTACACACTCCGGATACATCGGCGGTCTTAAGGAAACATCCTACCGTAAGCTCATGGCTACAAAGCCTGAACTCGCTATGGAACTCGCAGTAAAGGGAATGCTTCCCCACAACTCCATCGGTGCAAAGTCTCTCACCAGACTCAAGGTATACGCAGGCAGCGAACACAAGCAGCAGGCTCAGAAACCTGTTCCGTACGAAGTTGAAATATAAGAAAGGGTAGGTATTAATTAATGTATACAAGTGCTAAACCTTATTTCTATGGTACGGGCAGAAGAAAGAGCTCAGTAGCTCGTGTTAGACTTTATCCCGGCTCAGGAAAGATTACCATTAACGGTCGTGATGTTGACGATTACTTTGGACTCGAAACACTCAAGCTCGTTATCAACCAGCCCTTTGGCGTAACAGGTACAGAAGGCAAGTTCGATATCGTAGCTAACGTACAGGGCGGCGGTATCTCCGGTCAGGCTGGTGCTATCCGTCACGGCGTTTCCAGAGCACTTCTTCTCGCTGACGACTCTTATCGTACTCTCCTCAAGAAGGCAGGCTTCCTCACAAGAGACCCTCGTATGAAGGAAAGAAAGAAGTACGGTCTCAAGGCGGCTCGTCGTGCAAGCCAGTTCTCCAAGAGATAAGTTGCATCTTTATTGTACTCAAAACCATCGTTTATCGGTGGTTTTTTGTGTTTTATTCCATGTTTCACCCACGTGCATACGGCATTAGTTTCGCTTCTCTTGACATATCCGTCCGTTTGGTGTATACTTTTGTCTGTATTATAAATAATTGTCACAGGAAAGGTTTGTATCAATGATTAAAATCACATCGACTTCACTCGGCGAACCCGTATTCCATCTTCGTGCGGGAGATGCCTCCTATGTTGTTGGAGTGTTCCACGGCTTCGTGCTTCACCTTTACTCAGGAGCGGCAGTTTCCGACGATGATCTCACATACCTGCTCGTTCGTGTAGGTCATGACTCCGTAGTTCCTCGTCCCGCAGATACCACAGAGGGCTGGTTCTCATGCGACATAGCTCCCTTTGAATATCCTGCATACGGCACAGGTGACTTCAGACCCTCCGCTGTTATGGTAAAGGCTCAGACTAAATCAGAGGTTCAGTCAGCCGCTGCCCCCAATACCGCTCTCAGATACGTTAGTCATGAGGTAGTTGTCGGTAAGCCTACACTTGACTCATGCCCTGCTGTATTTGCAAACGAAAATGAATGCGACACACTCGTTATTCACTGCGAGGATGCTGCAACAGGTATTAAGTACGACCTCTATTACTCCGCAATGCGTGAACTTCCTGCTGTTTGCCGCAGAA
Organism: uncultured Ruminococcus sp.; assembly: GCA_964438725.1. Lineage (GTDB taxonomy): Bacteria > Bacillota > Clostridia > Oscillospirales > CAG-272 > UMGS1696. Next base: position 8,852 of record CAYTLG010000016.1, read on the forward strand.
CTGTTATCGTAAACGACAGCGAAAACGACGCTCATATCCTCCGTGCATACAGTGCTTCCGTGGACTTCACAACAGTTGACCCCGAAGCAGAACTTGTTCACCTCTGGGGTACATGGGGTAGAGAACGTCACATCGAACGTACACCTCTTTGCCACGGCTCTGTTTCCGTATCCAGCAGAAGAGGTGCGTCCAGCCATCACCACAATCCCTTTGCGGCTCTCGTAACCCGTGAAACCACAGAAGAATACGGTATGGCATTCGGTGTTTCTCTTGTATATTCAGGTAACTTTGATATCACCTGCGACGTTGATGCTTTCGGTCTTACAAGACTTATGGCAGGTATCTCTCCCGATGGCTTTGACTGGAAGCTCGCTCCTGGTGAATCATTCGTAACTCCCGAAGCTGTTCTCGTTATCTCCGATGCAGGTCTTGGAAAGATGTCTCGTACATATCACAAGCTCTATCGTAAAAACCTTTGCAGAGGTGAATGGGCTGATAAGGAAAGACCTATCCTCGTAAACAACTGGGAAGCTACATACTTCAAGTTCGATGACGAAAAGCTCCTTGCAATCGCAAAAGATGCTGCTGACTGCGGTATCGAAATGCTCGTTATGGATGACGGTTGGTTTGGCGTTCGTAATGATGATAAGTCCTCTCTCGGTGACTGGTTCGTTAATGAAGATAAGCTCAAGGGCGGTCTCAATCCCCTTGTTGAAAAGATAAACGCACTCGGACTCAAGTTCGGTATCTGGTTTGAGCCTGAAATGATATCTCCCGTAAGTAAGCTCTATGAAGCTCATCCCGAATGGTGCCTTATGACTGCGGGTCGTGATATGTCTATCTCCCGTAACCAGTACGTTCTCGATATGACAAGAGAAGATGTTCGTGATTACCTCTTTGAGACTATTTCCGGCGTTCTTTCCTCTGCTAATATCGCTTACGTTAAGTGGGACTTCAACCGTAACCTTACAGAAGCAGGAAGCCTTCTTCTCGATAACGAACGTGGCGGCGAAATCTTCCACCGTTATGTTCTCGGACTTTATGACCTCCTCGACAGAATCACCACAGCATTCCCGCACCTCCTTCTCGAAGGCTGTTCCAGTGGCGGCGGTAGATACGACCCTGCAATGCTCTACTACTCACCCCAGTACTGGACAAGTGATGACACCGACGCTATGGAAAGACTTGACATTCAGCTCGGTACAACAATGGTATATCCCGCTTCTTCAATGAGCTGCCACGTTTCCGCTTCTCCCAACCACCAGACAGGCCGTGCTACCTCCTTTGAAACCAGAGGTAATGTTGCTATGGCAGGTGCATTCGGCTATGAGCTTGACCTTACAAAGCTGACCGATGCTGAACGTGATCTCATCCGCAAGCAGGTAAATGACTACCACCGTTACTATGGCATTATCAACAGAGGCGACCTTTACAGACTCATTCTTCCTACCGACAGCTATAACGGCAAGATTGGCAAGTGTGCATCCTGGATGTACGTTTCCGAGGATAAGTCCGAAGCTCTGTTTACATTTGTAGTTATCAGAACCAGCGTACATCCCGTATACTTTGTAAAGCTCCGTGGACTCGACCCGAACGCAGAATACGTTGACGAGGCTACCGGAAAGAGCTACCGTGGTGATACTCTCATGAACGCAGGTGTTAACCTCACAAAGAACTGGCGTGACGGTGACTCCGTAGTAATGCACTTCGTAAAGAAATAATGAAAAATCGGAGCATCATATTCCTCTGCACAGTGCTGACCCTTGTTTTTGTCCTTTTCGGATGTACTGAGACACAGTTGCTTGCTTCCGGAATGACCCTTGACTGTCCTGCATTTGAAAAAGGTGAGCTTGTACTGACTGTCGGTGATAAATCTGACGGTTGGGTAAGCCCGAACATCAGTGATATATCAGGTATTTCTTCAGACGATATTGTATTCGTGAGCGAAAACGAAAGCGTAGCCGTGATTGAATACGACAGAACCAAAGCGGAGGTGTTCTTCTACTACACGATAACCGCTGTGGGAGCCGGAGAAACCGAGGTATACGCAAAGTTCGGTGACAGCGTTTCTGTAAAGCAGACGGTGAAGGTAGTGTCGGATAAAGCCGAAACGGCAACTGAAGCCGAAACTGAAACCAAAACGGAGACAAAAGCGGAATCCGAAAGTGAGCGTGAGAAAAACGGGATGACCTATGTTCTCAACACAAGCTCAAAGAAGATACACCGCAGTGATTGTTCATACGTCGGTACAATAAGCGAAAACAACTATGCTGAGACCGATGATTACGATTCAGCGATAGCCGAGGGATACGTTCCGTGCAAAAAATGTAACCCATAAATAACAAAAAACCGAAGCAATAATGAGAAAATCATTAGAGCTTCGGTTTTTATTATGCTGTTTTAGAAAGTGTTATCTGAAAATTACTTTTCGATAGCCGCAGTTCTGGACATGATCTTGTGGAGCTTTTCAGCATCGAACTTAGCACGTCTGTCGAATGCGTAGATACCGTTCTTTTCCTGATATACGTCAGTGAGCTGAGTATAGCAGAATGCACACATCTTCGGGTTGTCGAGAAGTACGTTGATGAGACCTTCAAATCTTTCGTAGAATTCTTCGAGAGACTTAGGAGCCTGACCGTAACCCCATGCAGCAGAGGGATCTTCGTCGATGTTCCAGTATGTACCACCGAACTCGGATACAAAGTAAGGCTGACCTTCATACTTTTCGTGATGAGGATTGTTAACGAACGGCTGACCCTCGCCTGTGATGAGAGCCTTGAAGTGTTCAGCGAACTTAGCAGGATCCTGTTCGTAGTCGTGAACGTCGTAGATATCGGTGATTACGTGAACGTAACCGGAGCTGTCGATAACGGGACGCATGGGATCGAGAGCCTTTGTTGTGTTGTAAACTGCTCTGAATACGTCCTTGTTACGATGGATACCTGTTTCGTTGAAGGGACACCAACCAACGATGGAAGGATGGTTGTAGTCTCTTTCGATTTCGGTGAGCCATTCGGGAAGGATGGAGAGGAGAGATGCGGGATTGGATTCATCGAGACCCCAGTTCGGGAATTCGCCCCAGAGGAGGTAACCCATCTTATCGGCATGATAGAGGAAACGAGGTTCGAAAATCTTCATGTGCATTCTTGCACCGTTGAAACCAACAGCCTTGGAAAGCTCGATATCGTGCTTGAGGTCGTCGTCGGACTTAGCGGTGTAGATACCATCCGGGAAGTAACCCTGGTCGAGAACGAGACGCTGATATACGGGCTTGTGGTTGATTTCGATAGCATAACCGTTGATCTGAACGCTTCTCATACCGAAGTATGCAGTAGCCTTATCGTCAGCAGTTGTGATAACGAGGTCGTAGAGGTTGGGTTCTTCGAGAGACCAGAGCTTTGCGTCGGGAATATCGAGAGAGAACTCAGCATACTTGCCGCAAGCCTTAGCAGTTGTTTCGGATACTGTCTGTCCTTCAAATACAGCAGCAGCCTTAACTTCTGTAACGGCAGAGTTGTCACCTTCAAATGTAACAACTACGTCAATCTTGCCGTTGTCGATGTCGGGAGTGATCTTTGTGTTCTTGATGTAGTTCTTCGGAACGTATTCCATCCAAACTGTCTGCCAAATACCTGTGCAACGTGTGTAGTGGCAGCCTGCGTTGTAGTAGCTGTAATAAACCTGCTTACCTGTGGGTTGGAGGGAGGAGTGACCGTTATCTTCTGCGAATACGGAGATTACGTTTGCACCTTCCTTGAGGAATTCGGTAGCATCAACGGTGAAGGGAGTGTAACCACCTCTGTGTGTGCCTGCGAGCTGACCGTTTACTCTGATTTCGGAGTAGTAGTCAACGGCACCGAAGTGAATGAGAACACGTCCGCATTCAGTGCACCAGTCTTCGGGAAGAGTAACTTCTCTTCTGTACCAGCAAGCGGGGATGAAGTCAACGTATTCGATTCCGGAGAGCTTTGATTCGGGAACGAACGGAACGGTAATTTCGTGGTCATACTTGGGAGCTTCCCACATTTTTCTTTCACGACCGGAGTTACCAAAGTCGAATGCAAATTCCCACTGACCATTCAGGTTGTACCATGTGTTATCAGGACGAACGAGGGTAGGGCGGGGATATTCATTTCTTGGAATAGACATATCTAGTCCTCCTTTAAAAAAGTGTTTATATAAATCAGCCTGCGGTAGGTGCGTTAGCCTTGTCGGTGTATACACCATGTATGCCCGCCGAATGATATTTCTGAATTTCGGTAGGGTCATTCACCGTATGAACATACAGCGGAACCCCTGCCTTTGACATACCGCTTACATAGTTTTTGATATCGCAAAGTTCATAAGAGAACGTAAAGCCTATGAGCGGATGGCTTCTTGAAAATTTAACGAGAGCCTGAGTGTCTGTCTTACTTGCCCAATCGAGACGGTATAGAGAATAGATAATATTGCCGTAGCCTGCGTCATGTGCAACATCGTACTCATCATCAGCATAAATCTGAATGACAAAACGGCTTTTTAACTCCGGTAGTGCTTCTGCGATTGCGGATACAGCCTCAGAAAACTGTTCCTTGATGTCGGTAATTATATAGACCTGCGGATTTTCCTGCATAAATTTGCCAACAGTCTCAATATCAAGCGGAGTGAAGTTCCAGAAGATTTTCGATGACATAAATTCATCGTATGAAAGCGGTGTTCCGTTTTCTATCGTGTCGATATATTCGGAGTTCCAGTCGTGTATACATACGAGATGACCGTCGGATGTGAAACTGAAGTCAAGTTCAATAGCATTATAACCGTTTTTGACACAGTTTTCAAGACCTTCTAAAGAATTTGAACCTAAAAATGAGCGATTTGTTCCCTGACTGTCGATACCCCAAAGCTCGCCGCCCGCATGAACGATTTTTTCAAAGGAGAGACTTATCTTAGGAGCACCGTAGCTTGAACATGATATCAGAAGTGTTGATACAACAGCGATTATGAGGAAAAAGAGTATAGTCAGCTTTTTTTTCATAGTCTTAAACATCAAAAAACGGGAAAAAACCGATATAGTTTTCCCCCGTTCTTTTAGTGATGATTATTCTTCGTCAGCTGCTTCTTCGTCGGAAGTTTCTTCAGCTTCTTCAAGGAGAGCACGAATGGAAAGGCTAACCTTGTGGTTGTCGTTGTCAATAGCAGTAATCTTAGCCTGAACTGTCTGACCTACTTCGAGTTCATCTTCGGGCTTTGCAATCTTGTGGTCTGCAATCTGGCTGATGTGGATAAGACCATCGCAGCCGGGAACGATTTCAGCGAATGCTCCGAAAGGCATAAGGCTAACGATCTTAACGTCAGCTACATCGCCTTCTGCGTACTTCTGAGTGAAGATGAACCAGGGATTCATTTCTTCGGTCTTGTAGCCGAGAGAGATTCTGCCCTTTTCACGGTCAAATGCCTTAACGTATACGTGAATCTTGTCTCCAACCTTAACAACTTCGGAAGGATGCTTGATTCTTCTCCAGGAAAGTTCAGATGTATGTACCATACCATCTACGCCGCCGAGGTCAACGAATGCACCGAAATCTGTGAGGCTCTTAACTTCGCCGTCAAATTCCTTGCCTTCTTCGATTGTAGCCCAGAATGCGTCTTCCTTAGCCTTTCTCTCTTCACGGAGAATAGCACGGATGGAAGCATAAGCTCTCTTCTTGTCAGCCTTGATTTCGATAATCTTAACCTTCTGGTTTGTTCCAACGAGTGTGGAGAGGTCTCCGTCCTTCGGAACGCCTGTGAGAGATGCGGGGATGAATACTCTTACAGAGTTGATGGAGATGATTACGCCGCCCTTAACAGCTTCAACAATCTTACCTTCGAGAGTTTCGCCATTGTCGCAAGCCTCAACGATTCTGATCCAGTTAGCTTCGGAGTCTACTCTTGTCTTGTCGAGAGTAGCAATACCGTCGATGTCGCTTACCTTTACGACCTTAGCTTTGATTGTGTCGCCTACCTTGTAGATTTCATCAAGCTTTGCAGAGGGGTCGTCTGTTGCCTTATCGTGTACGATTACACCAGTAGTCTTAGCACCGAGGTCGAGATGGATCTCATTCTGGGAAATGGACGTAATAACGCCTTCGACGATATCTCCTGTATTTAAAGTTTTAAGTGATGATTCGAGAAGTTCGGCAAAGTTTTCGATTTGCTCGTTCATGGTTTTATATACCTCCTGTATTAAACTGTACGGCGTTGATGCACCGGCAGTTATTGACACTTTAAGATGTGTGACATCTATCTTCGGGCAGTCGTCTATTCCTTCGATAAAATAAGTACTATTACAGGATTCACGGGCAATATCATAAAGCTTCATCGAATTTGAGCTGTCACGGCAGCCGATTACTATCATAATGTCCGACTCTTTTGCGAGAGAGGAGCATTCTTCCTGGCGTACTTGGGTCACATTACATATTGTATCAAAAATTAAAGCGTTTGTATAGACCTTTTTGATAAAATTTATACTTTTTTTCCATTCCGCTAAATTTTGTGTGGTTTGTGCGGCTACCGATAGCGTTTTTGCACAAAAATTAGTGGTATTGAACGAATTTATGGCACTTTCGAGCGACTTTGCATCCGGAAAGACGTATTTTTCGCCCTCAGCACAGCTCATTATACCCTCAACTTCGGGGTGTGAAGCGTTTCCGAGAAGCATGAATACACGACCGTAACCGGAGTTTTCACGGGCTATGTCGCGAACCTTTCTTACATACGGACAGGTTCCGTCTATCAGAGTAAAGCTGTCGTTTCTATTGGCACAGTCGTACAGCGTGTCCGATATTTCCTTTATTTCTCCGTGAGCTCTTATTACTACCGTGATTTCTTCACCGAGGTCGGCACGTCGCACGATATCGGGAATGTCGGCACGGGATATTTCCTCTGCTCCGAGGGAGTGAAGATGTTCCACATAGTGGTTGTTATGGATTATTCTTCCGAGGGTGTATACATGACGTGACGTTCCTTTTGCTTTTTTTAGTGCATCCTCAAGCTGTTCTACGGCACGTTTTACACCGAAGCAGAAGCCTGCGTGTTTTGCTATCTGTATACTCATTATGCCACCTTAGAGCGAAACGTCATCACCGTATTTTATTGCACAGATATGACGGAATATCGTTTTTGACGCATTCATGTATTCTTCACGACCGCCCTTTGTAAAGCCAAGCTCTTCAAAGGTGATGGGGGTTCCGAATGTGACGGTGTTTTTACGGAATATTCCTGTTTTCATTCTGTTATTTTCAAGAAATACGGGGAGTATCTGTGCTTTTGTATGGTACGCAAGGAATCCTACGCCCGCTTTAATTTCAGTTTGACGTGGATCCTCACCGCCGTGTCTGTGTCCCTGAGGGAAGATACCGACAAGCTCACCCGACTCGATAAGGGACATTGTTGTCTTTATGCTTTTTACGTCCGCACCGCCACGGTCAACCGGAAATGCACCGAGAGCCTTTATGAGAGGGCAGAGCGGAGTTTTAAACAGTTCCTTTTTGGCCATATATCTCACCTGTCTGCGTGCGGCAGCGGATATTACAATCACATCGGAGAAAGAGGTATGGTTTGAGGCAAGAATAGCACCGCCTTCGGGAATGTTTTCAAGACCCTTTGCTTCGATTCTGTAAATGCGTGAGACCATAGGCTCAAAGGTTTTGTAGAACCATGTATAAAAACTCATTTCAGTTTCTCTTCCATTAAATTTATTATGTATTCAGCTGAACCTTCTATGCCGTAGTTGTCATTGCAGAAAAGAACAGCATCATCTGCGGGCTTCAGGGGAGCGGCTTCTCTTTCGGAATCCTGACGGTCACGTGCGATTATCGCTTCAAGCACTTCTTCATAGCTTACGTCGATACCTTTTGCTGTCTGTTCCTTGTGACGGCGTTTTGCTCTTTCTTCGGGAGTGGCTGTCATGAATACTTTAAGTTCTGCGTTCGGCATGATAACAGTACCGATGTCACGACCGTCCATTATAACTCCACCCTCGTCAGCCAGATTTTTCTGAATGTCGAGAAGGAATGCACGAACCGCAGGAATCTTCGATACGGCAGAGGCATAAAGTGAGGCTTCTTCTGTGCGAATTTTTTCGCCGACGCTTTCGCCGTTAAGATATACCTCCTGCACTCCGTCGGAATATCCGAGCTTTATTGATATCTCGCTGAGTTTCGATACTATTCCGTCCGTATTAGTTGGAGCAATACCGTGTGTGGATACATAAAGTCCTACTGTGCGGTATAATGCACCTGTGTCAACATAGATAAGTCCTGTTCTTTTTGCGACTTCCTTTGCAATTGTACTCTTTCCGGCACCGCTTGGTCCATCGAGGGCTACACGCATATGTGAAAATTTATTGTTCATCTGTATACTCCGTTAATCTATTGTGAGAGCTTTTTCAGCCGCACTCTTTCCGGCAAGGTGTCCTGTCGAAAACGCGAGCTGGAGGTTGTAGCCGCCTGTATATGCATCAATGTCGATAAGTTCGCCGGCAACAAATACGCACGGGAGTTTTTTAAGCTCCATTGTTTTCGGATTTATTTCCGATACATCAACACCGCCTGAGGTAACGATTGCTTCTTCTATCGGGCGGAATCCTTTTATGTGTATCATAAATTCACGAAGTGTGCGTAGAAGCGACTGTCTTTCTTCACGTGTGATGTTCGCACTCTTTTTGTGTGGGTCAACTCCGCTTTTTCTAACGACCGTTTCGATGAGCTTCTGAGGAAGGAGTTTGCCGAGTGAATTTATAAAATCCTTTGCGGAGTTTTCTGTGAGGTCTGAAATAAGTCTGCGGTCAAGCTCCTCATCGGAAAGAGCAGGCTTTAAGTCAATGCTCATCTCGTATGTTTCGGGTGGAAAATCCTGCATATTTGCGGAAGCTGAGAGAACGAGAGGACCGCTTACTCCGAAATGTGTGAACAGCATCTCGCCAAGTTCGGTATAAACCATACGTCCGTTTTTGTCATGTACGTTAAGTCTGACGTTTTTCAGTGTGAGTCCCGAAAGCTCGGAAAAATCTTCCTTTGTTTCAACGGGAATAAGGGAGGGTGAGAGGGGAGTAATATTTATTCCCATGCTCTCAAGCATTTCATGACCGTCACCCGTGGAGCCTGTCAGCGGATATGAAACGCCGCCTGTCGATATAACAACACATTTTGCCGTGATGTTGCCCGATTGAGTGGAGATATTAACGTATTCTCCGCTTTTTGATATGGATTTTGCCGCACAGTTGTATTTTACCTCGATACCGTCATTGCGGATAACACGGTCAAAGGCAAACTGAATGTCGGAGGCTTTATCGGATACGGGGAAAACTCTGCGTCCTCTTTCTGTTTTGAGCGGAACACCGGCTTCCTCAAAAAATTCCATTGTGTCTGCGGGAGAAAAACGGCTTACCGCTCCATAAAGGAACTTCGGATTTGAGCGAACGGATTCAAGAAGCTCGTTTACTGTGCAGTTGTTCGTGAGGTTGCAGCGACCCTTGCCGGTGATACCTATCTTTCGGCAGGTGTACTTGTTTTTTTCGATAACTACAACATCTCCACCCCAAAGAGCTTCGTGTGCAGAGTGAGCAGCCATCATTCCTGCCGCACCACCGCCGATTATCGCAACGTCGTATATTTTACTCATTTATCGCTGTCTCCTACCGTGTAAACATTATATTCTTTCCAGACGTTTTCAAGTCGTCCGAGGGTTTCCGTAACTTCCTTGTGCTTTTTCTTTCCTATATAAGCTATCATTGCGTTGATTATACTCATCGGTGCTACCAGTGAATCCGCAAACGATGCCATTTCGCTTTTTGCCGTAAGAACTACGCTTGCGTGCGGTACTATCGGAGAAGAAAGCGAATCTGTTATGGCTATTACGTCTGCTCCTGTTCTGGATACGTATTCAGTAGCATTGACAATCGTAGTTGTGTATCTGGGGAAGCTGATGGAAACGAAAACGTCATCCTTATGAACCTTCATGAGATGCTCGAATATTTCACTTCCTCCGGTGGGCTTTATAAGACGCACGTTGTCAAAGAGGAGTCCGAAATAGTAGTTCATAAACTCCGCAAGTATCGCCGATGAACGCATACCGAGGATATAGATATTTCTTGCTCCGAGAATGAGATCGACCGCTTTTGTAAAGGCTTCACGGTCTATCTGCTCAAGTGTGGACTTGATTTTCTCTGCATCTGCCGTCAGAACGTGGTCGATAACGTCATCTTCTCCCATTCTGTGGTTGGCGGCGTTGACTCTTTGTACGGCGGTAAGCCTTACACGAACAGTGTCACGTATCTGAGACTGAAGCTCTGGGTATCCCTCAAAGCCCATTTCGTTTGCAAATCTTACTACCGTAGATTCAGATACGCCTACCTCGTGACCCATTGCGGAGGCTGTCATATATGCGGCTCTGTCGTAGTTTTTGATGATAAATTCTGCTATTTTCTTTTGCCCTTTAGAAAGAGTGGGCATAGCGTTTTCGATAAGTGCGATAAGGTCATTTCCCGAAGTGATCACGATATATTCTCCCATCTGGTTAAATCGTATTATTATACATCATTTCGCAGGAAAATGCAACAATGTATTTCACATTCGTAAAAATAATAAAAAATCCGAAAAAATTCAAAAATTCACTTGACAAATCCGTTACGAAGTGATATAATAACATCGTTGACACAAGTGTGTCAAATGCGGAAGTGGCGGAACTGGCAGACGCGCACGTT
>CAYTLG010000017.1:0-19266 GCA_964438725.1 uncultured Ruminococcus sp.
CGTGAAAGGAGAATAAAATGGCAAAAACTCAAATGAAAACTCCGCTCGTTGAAATGGACGGAGACGAAATGACACGAGTTCTTTGGAAATGGATAAAAGAGATACTCATTGAACCTTATGTTGAGCTGAAAACAGAATATTACGACCTCGGACTCGAAAACAGAAACGCTACCGATGATAAGGTAACAGTTGACTCCGCTATTGCAACAAAAAAATACGGAGTTGCGGTAAAATGTGCCACAATAACTCCGAATGCCGCAAGAATGAGCGAATATTCTCTTAAAGAAATGTGGAAATCACCGAACGGCACTATAAGAGCGATACTTGACGGTACAGTGTTTCGTACTCCCATAATAGTAAAGGGAATTACACCGTATATCCCAACATGGACAAAGCCGATAACCATTGCACGTCATGCTTACGGAGATGTTTATAAAAATACGGAGATGAAGGTTACGGAGGGTTCTAAGGCAGAACTTGTTGTAACTGATAAAGATGGCAACGAAACTCGCTCACTTATCCATGACTTCACAACATCCGATGGAATAATCCAGGGCGTACACAACCTTGACCGTTCAATTGAGAGTTTTGCTCGCAGCTCATTCAACTATGCTCTTGACGAAAAGAAAGACCTCTGGTTCGCTTCAAAGGATACTATATCTAAGACCTACGACCATAGATTCAAGGATATTTGGGCTGAGATATACGAAAATGAGTACAAGGACAAGTTTGCTGAGTGCGGTATTGAATATTTCTATACACTTATTGATGATGCCGTTGCAAGAGTTATCAGAAGCGAGGGTGGTTATATCTGGGCTTGCAAGAACTATGACGGTGACGTAATGAGTGATATGGTGGCAACAGCTTACGGAAGTCTTGCTATGATGACATCGGTTCTTGTGTCTCCTGATGGAAATTATGAATATGAGGCGGCTCACGGAACGGTTCAGAGACATTATTATAAACATCTCAAGGGTGAGGAAACTTCAACAAACAGCGTTGCAACTATCTTCGCATGGAGTGGAGCTCTCAGAAAACGTGGTGAGCTTGACGGAACACCTGAACTTGTGGAGTTTGCCGACAGACTCGAGAAAGCCTCCATTCAGACTATCGAGGACGGTGTTATGACAGGAGACCTTTACCTGCTCTCTAAACTTGAAAACAAGAGAAAGGTAAATTCACTTGAGTTTTTAAAAGAAATAGCACAGAGAGTGTAAAAAATATCCGCAGTATCTTAAATCTGAGAAACTGCGGATTTTTTATTCAAAATGTGCGGACGTGCCGGGATTCATCTTTATTATCTTTGAGCGGTAGTCACGTGATATCGAGTCGTAAATAAGGTCGTCAACTATCTTGGATGAGCCGAAAAAGTGCATAGGAATTGCTCTCTTTATCTTGAACTGACGCATATAATAATCAAAGCCGAGGAAAGAATACATTCCTTGACGTGTGTCGAGCGGGAGAAATGCGGTGTCTATGCGGAAACCCTTGAGTCCCCTTGTATATTCACGGAATCTTCCTGCCATTTCCCAAACTTCGGCTTCTCTCATTCCATCCCAAAGCCAAAGGTTGAGGTCTCCTGCGTGATATATGTTGCGGCTCATGAGACAGCACAAAAATGCAACTCCGCAGTCGGTGGACGGAAGTGCTTTGAGTCTGAATTTGCTCTCAAGCTTTATGTCCATTCCGGGTTCAACAGAAATATAATCAAATAATCCGTGTGACTCAACCTCAGAGCGTGGAACATCCGAAGAAACAACAAATCTTACATCGGGATGCTCACGGCAAAGTCTGAATATTTCCGGATTATAGTGATCCTTATGAATGTGGCTGACAAAAACGTACAGCTTTTTCTTCATTGCGAGAGGGGGAAGAGTTCCTTCGGAATAGTCGAATATTAGCATATGAGTTTCAGATTCAACCGAAAAACCGCTGTGACCGATATTGTTGATGACTATCATTTTCCCCTCCTGCAAAAATAGTGATATATAATATTATATCACTATCTGCGGTTTTATTCAAGTGCATGAACGATATTTTAGGGTTGCTAACGCCCATGATATATTGAAAAAATTGGCTTTATTTGATATAACGAATGCATATTCAGGTAAAATCATGTGAAAACGGCGGAAGCCGACCTATGTGTAACGGATGCTCAAATTGTGGCAAATGTAAATAAAACGTCATTGCTTATGAAAACAAAAATGTGCTTTACAAATATGTGAAAATATGGTATACTATAACGAGTATAAAATATAGCTGAAAAGGAATAATCATGAACATTAATTTCAATGAAGTTCTTGAACACTTCGACCTTAAAATTGTACCGTCAGCTTATGGAAACGGTCATATAAACGACACATATATAGTTCACTCGAACCCCAACTACATTCTCCAGCGTGTTAATAAAAACGTATTTAACAATCCTCCCGCAGTTATGGAGAACATCATGGGTGTTACAGAATTTCTCCGTAAAAAGATAATCGCAGATGGCGGTGATCCCGACAGAGAAACTCTTACTCTTATCTATACAACAGACGGTAAACCCTACTACCATCACACCGACGATGAATACTACCGTGTATACAAGTTTATTGACGATGCTAAATCGTATGACATAGTAGAGGACCCGAAACAGCTTTACAATGCGGCTCGTGCTTTCGGTAAGTTCCAGAGAATGCTCGCCGATTATCCCGCAGAAAAGCTCAACGAGACAATTGTAGACTTCCATAACACTGTCGTAAGATACGAACAGTTCAAGGAAGCTCTCAAGAATGATAAGGCAGGAAGAGCTGCTGATGTTCAGAAAGAGATAGAATTTGTTCTCGAACGTGAAAAGGATGCTTCAGTTGTTGTTGACGCATTAAAGGAAGGCAGAATCCCGCTCAGAGTTACACATAACGACACAAAGCTCAATAACGTGCTTCTCGATGATAAGACCGGTGAGGGCGTTTGCGTAATTGACCTCGATACAGTAATGCCCGGCTCTCTTCTTTATGACTACGGCGATGCACTCCGCTTCGGTGGTTCCAGTGGTGCCGAAGATGAAAAGGATCTTGATAAAATCTACTTCAAGGTTGAAAACTTCACAGCATTCACAAAGGGATTCCTCGAAGAACTCACAAGCATTACAGATGAAGAGCTTGCACTTCTTCCGTTCTCCATTAAGCTCATGACTCTCGAATGTGGTTCCAGATTCCTTGCCGATTACTTAAACGGTGACACATACTTCAAGACTGCATATCCCGAACACAACCTTGACAGAGCAAGAACTCAGTTCAAGCTGGTAAAGGATATCGAAGATAAGTACGACGAACTTAACAAGATAGTTCGTGAACTTTCAGGCAGATAAATTTAAAATCGAATATACCGCAAATTGCTCGTCTGGAAAAATACGAGCTTTTTGTGTGTTCAAAACTTAAATAAAGGAAAATAATAATGCCAGATATTTTCGAGCTTTTTAAAAAAATAAAGACAGATACAGCACAGGACAGCGGAGCTCCTGAATTTATCATTGCAGGACTCGGCAATCCCGGAGATAAATATACATTCACCAGACATAACGCAGGCTTCCTTTGCATGGATTTTCTCTCACAGAAGCTGTCATGCCCTATAAAGACGTTCAAGTTCAAGTCACTTTACGGTATGACAAGCATCGGCGGACACCGTGTAATGCTCATGAAGCCACAGACCTTTATGAATTCCTCCGGTGAAGCAATAAAGGAAGCAGCGGATTTTTATAAGCTCACTCCCGACCGTGTGATAGTCATAAGCGACGATATAAACCTTGCACCGGGACGACTCAGAGTCAGAAAAAATGGCTCTCACGGCGGTCAGAATGGTCTTAAAAGCATAATAAATCACCTCGGAAGTGAGGATTTCTGCCGTATCCGCATCGGAGTCGGTGAAAAGCCCAATCCTGAATATCCTCTTGCAGACTGGGTTCTCGGAAGAATCGCCAAGGAGGATGAAGAAAAGACGTTCTCGGTATTCGGAGTAGTGCATGACGCTCTGCCTCTGATACTCGATGGTAAAATAGACGACGCTATGGGAAAATGTAACGGCGTTCGTTTCTGATTTGTAAAAGAAAAGAGGAGAAATGAATTACAGCTTATTGTGCGATGTTTTTCGCAAAAACCGTGAGTATACATCATTGACTGCCGCACTTGTTGCATCATCCGCAGGCAAGCGTAAGCCTTTTTATGTAAGCGGACTTACTTCCGGGTCAGAACACGTATTTCTGCAATCAGTTGCGGAGGATCTGGCCTCTGCTGATGAGCCACCCGCGCTTGTGTTCAGCAGTGAAAAGCGTGCCTCTGCTTTCTGCGACCATCTTGTGTCGTGCGGAGTTAAGGCGGCATATTTCCCGTCAAGAGAATATTGCTTCTCGAATATTGCATCTTCCCATGATTACGAGGGAGAGAGACTCAGCGTGCTGTCATCGCTTATCGGATTCGGTGGAGAAAGAGTTTCTGTGATATGTACAACTGCCGAGGCTATACTCCAGATTACGATTTCTCCAGATGAGCTGAAAAATAAATGTATCAGAGTAACATTTGATGAACCTCTTGATACAACTCTCCTTGCAAAAAGACTTACCGAGGCTGGTTATACAAGAGTAGAGCTTGTTGAATCCGTAGGTCAGTTTGCCATGCGTGGTGGAATAGTTGACGTTTATCCTCCGTCCTCAGAACCTGTCAGAATCGAGCTTTTCGGAGATGAGATAGACAGAATGGGTCACTTCTCGATTGAAACTCAGCGTTTTACGGAATCGTCAGAGGATGAAACAGTATTTCCGCCTGTGCGTGAGTTCATGGTGACGAAAGAAAAGCGTGAAGAACTGATTGGGATGATAAAACGTCACCTCAGACGACTTGGAGCAGGCACTGACGATAAAAATGCAAGAGCCGCCGAGGTTCTTTCAAGTGAGCTTACATCCTTAGAACATGGCTTTGAGCTGAATTTTGCCGACAAATATCTTCCTACACTGTATCCTGAGGAAACATCACTTCTTGAGTATAACTGCGGTGCAATGATACTTGTAGACTGTGGTGAGATAGAGGAAAGAGCGGATGCACAGCGAACACTTATAGAGCAGAGTATAGCCGATATGTCGGAAAATCATGAGCTTCCTCCGCAAAAAAACGGTGTATATCTGCGTTCGTTCGAGGAGATAGGTGACAGACAGAACGCTCCCGTAGTGTTCATAGATACTATCCTGCGTTCTCATAGCGGACTTACTCCCGAAGCACTGTTCACATTCAATACACGTCATGTCCCTGCATATGCCGGAAACACATCGCTGTTCAATGAGGATCTTGAACGATTCCGTAGTGAGGGTTATTTATGTGCGGTACTTTGTGCGACTGAAAACGAAAAGAACTCTATAAGAAATGAGCTTATCGAAAAGGGAATAACGGTAGTACAAGCCGATGGTTCGGATGTTACCGCAGACAGCATAGCAAGCGGAAAAAATGCACCGGTTCTCGTTATGTGCGGTGAATTTACCGGCGGTTATGAGCTTGCATATCCTAAATTCGTTTTGCTTGATTATTCACGTGAATCGGCAAAACCGTCAAGAGGAAGATATCTCAAAAAAGCAAAAAAGAAAAAGACTGCAACTGAAGCTATAATGTCCTATGCTGACCTTGATGTCGGTGATATCGTTGTTCATGAGGCATACGGTATCGGACAGTACATGGGCCTTGAAACACTTACCATAGACGGAGCTTCACGTGACTATGTTCATATAAAATACGCCGGAAGTGATAAGCTGTTTCTTCCTGTTGACCAGCTTGACCATGTGGCAAAATATATCGGTGCAGGCTCTGATAACGGTATGGTGAAGCTGTCTAAAATGGGCGGAACCGATTGGATGCGTGCAAAGAGCAAGGCAAAGGCTTCAACCAAGGAAATGGCAAAGGAGCTTATCGAGCTTTATGCAAGGCGAAAGAGAACAAAGGGTATCGCATTTGATCCCGACGATGATATGTGCCGTGAATTTGCCGATTCCTTTGAGTATGAAGAAACCGATGGACAGCTCACAGCGATAGATGATATCAGACAGGATATGGAAAAGCCGTATCCTATGGACAGACTGCTTTGCGGTGACGTTGGATATGGAAAAACGGAGGTCGCACTCAGAGCTGCGTTCAAGGCTGTCGCAGGAGGAAAGCAGGTTGCAGTACTTGTACCTACTACTATCCTTGCATATCAGCATTATCAGACGTTCCTGAGCCGTATGAGAGCATTTCCTGTGAAGATAGATATGGTATCACGCTTCCGTACACAGTCGGAACAGGCTGCCTCAATGCGTAAGGTAGCACGTGGAGACACCGATATCATAATCGGAACGCACAGACTCATTTCCAAGGACGTGAAGTTCTATGACCTCGGACTTATCATAATAGACGAGGAACAGCGTTTCGGAGTTGCACAGAAGGAAAAGCTGAAACAGCTGGCTGTCAATGCCGATATACTTACCCTTACCGCAACCCCTATCCCCAGAACGCTTAATATGGCTATGGGAGGTATCGTTGATATGAGCGTGCTTGAGGAGGCTCCAGGACTTCGTTCTCCCGTACAGACCTATGTAATGGAGCATGACGAAGCACTTATTCACGAGGCAATAAGACGTGAGCTGAGACGTGGTGGTCAGGTGTTCTACTTGTTCAACCGTGTCGAGGGAATATATAACGTAGCTGACAAAATAGAGCGTGCTATTCCGGATGCAAGGGTAGCTGTCGCACATGGTAAAATGGACAGGGAAACCATAGAGGAAGTCTGGGATCAGCTTATAAAAGGCGAGGTCGATATACTGGTCTGCACAACGATAATCGAAACTGGTGTAGATATACCGAACGCAAACACTCTTATCATAGAGAATGCGGAAAACTATGGTCTTTCACAGCTTCACCAGATAAGAGGGCGTGTCGGTCGTTCAAGTACAAGAGCCTTTGCTTATTTCACTTACAAAAAGGGAAAACAGCTCACCGAAATAGCTGAAAAACGTCTTGCCGCTCTCAAGGAATATGCTGAGTTCGGTGCAGGCTTCAGAATAGCTCTTCGTGACCTTGAGATAAGAGGTGCGGGAAATCTTCTCGGTTCGGAACAGCATGGTCATATGGAGGCTGTTGGTTACGACCTTTACATGAAACTCCTTGAAGAAGCTGTTATAGAAGAAAAAGGCGAGCCTGCTCCCGAACCGCTGCCTGAATGTGCCGTTGATGTTCGATGCGATGCGTATCTTTCACAGAATTATATCAAATCCGCTCCGCAGAGAATGGATATGTATAAGAGAATTGCAAAGGTGCAGAACGAGGATGACTACGACGACATCATAGACGAGCTTTGCGACAGATACGGTGAGCCTAATTCACAGGCGATAAACCTCTGCCGTATCGCATGGATAAGGGCTATGGGACAGCAGGCAGGATTCACAAAAATTGAGGAGAAAGACGGCTGCGTAAGGCTGTATACCTCTTCACCCGATGCCACAAAGATACAGAGACTTGCTATGGCATATCCTACACTCGGAGTTCGTGTAATGCTCGGTCAAAATCCCTTTATTACTATGAAAACAAAGAAAAACTTGAGAAATACCGAATTTTTACTTGAAATGCTCAAGAAATACACGAGTTTTTTTGACAAATAAAATGATTTGTTCATTTTCATGAGTTATAATATATAAAAACCAATTGTTGAGAGATAATATGAAGATAAAAACTATATCGGCGGTGTTGGCGACTGCTCTGCTAGCCACTTCACTTGCTTCATGTTCGTCGGAAAAGGTAATGACGTTCGGCGACCATTCGATAAACGAAAACGAATTTACCTATTACCTTGCAACGTACAAGGGAAGCTATGCCAAGACCTACGCAGACTTTGAGGACAGCCCCTCTTACTTCTCGACTGTTATTACAGATGACGGACAAACGGCTGAGGATGTGCTGTACGATGCGGTTGTACACAACGTAGAGATGACACTGGTGTGTGAACAACTCTTTGATGATTACAATCTGAAGCTCACATCCTCGGTTGAAAAGACAATTGATGAGTACCTTGAGGATTTCGTTGACGAGTACGCAGAGGGAAGCAAAAATAAATTCAATGCTTCACTCGGAGCATACGGTGTAAACATCAATATGCTGAAGAAGATATACCTCCGTGACGAGAAAGTTTCGGCGTTGTATGATGCACTTTACGGAAGCTCCGGAATCATTGGAATCACAGACAGTGACCGTGAAGAATATCTCGATGAAAACTACGTAAGAGTACGTCACATATACGTAAACGATAAGTATATGTACGCTGAGGACGAAGATGGAGTTCCCGAATATACAGAGGAGGGAATACGTAAAAAGCGTGACCTTACCGCAGATGAGCTTGAAGCAAAGCAGTCGCTTATATCTGCAATAGATGAATCACTTGCTGATGGAGCTTCCTTTGACGAGGTATATGAAGCCTTTTCCGAGGATAAGTATTATAAAAACGGATACTATATCTCATCAAATATGGACTTCATCGCAGATGTAACCGAAAGTTCTATGGAGCTTGAGATAGGCGAGTACAAAAAGCTGGAGACGGATTACGGCACACACTATATAATGCGTCTCGAAATGGATGAAAAGCCGTGGGAGGACGAGGACAACTCTGACTTCTTTGAAGGTTATGACACCACTGTCGGAGAATCACTGTTCACAGAGCTTGTTGAGTCAAGGCTCGTTGAGGTTGAGCTGAACGAAGAAGCACTCGATGGATATTCAATAACCGATTCTGCGATAAATTACAGATTCTGAGAAATTATTCTTGAAAGAGGAATGAATATGGCAGAAACACGAGAAATATTGCATACTGCGTTCGTTATCAAAAAGGCATATGATTCGATATGGGACGACATATCCGAAAGATTTGAGCTGACTCATGCGGAGATAGACGTAATTGCGTTTCTCTCGAACAATCCTATGCAGGATACAGCCAGCAATATAGTTGAGTACAGAATGATAGCGAAAAGTCACGTTTCAAAGGCAGTAGAACGTCTTATCGCACGTGGAATGCTTGTTGGAAACAAAGATCCAAAGGACAAGCGACAGATACATCTCATGCTCACAGATGAAGCAAGTTCGGTAGTCAGTGAGATAAGAAAGCGTCAGCTGGAATTTAAAGATATGATAATTGACGGTGTGACCGAAGAAGAAGTAGCACTGTTCAGAAAGATATCTGGAAAGATAGTCGAAAATGCGGCATCTCTGATAGAAGAAAATGCATAAAAAAATCCCCGCATGGATATGTGATAATTTCACGTACCTTGCGGGGCTATTTTTTATTTTGCGGCTCTTGCAGCGATGGCTTTCTGTGCTTTGTCGAGCATACCGGAGTCCTGACGCTGTGCCATAACGAGTCTCCAATAGAAGCCCTTGAGTTCGAGAAGCTCCTGGTGAGTACCGAATTCTACTACATGACCCTTATCGAGAACGAGAAGTCTGTCTGCGTTACGGAGAGTTGAGAGTCGGTGAGCAATAGCAAATGTGGTTCTGTCCTTTGTGAGCTTGTTGATAGCATCCTGAATGAGCTTTTCAGTCTCAGTGTCAAGAGCAGCAGTAGCTTCGTCAAGGATAAGCACTCTCGGATTGTGGATAAGAGCACGTGCGATTGCAACACGCTGTCTTTCACCACCGGAGAGTGAGTAACCCTTTTCGCCGACCATTGTGTTGTAGCCTTCGGGGAGATTTACAATGAAGTCATGTGCGTTAGCAAGTTTAGCGGCGGCAATAACTTCTTCGTCTGTTGCGTGAGGCTTTGCATACTTGATGTTGTCACGGATAGAACCGGAGAAGAGGTGTGTTTCCTGAAGAACTACACCAATCTGTGAACGGAGAGCGTTCTGTGAGATATCCTTGATGTTTACACCGTCTATCTCAATTGAACCGTCCGTTACATCGTAAAGTCGCATGAGCAGGTTAATAAGCGTTGTCTTACCTGAACCTGAGTGACCAACGATACCGATCATTTCACCCTTCTTGATGTCTACATTGATGTTTTCAAGAACAGGGTTGTATGTATCATATCCGAATGTAACATTCTTAATGCTGATGTCGCCTTCGATTGTGATATCAATAGGAAGACCGATATCTGCAACTTCGGGCTGTTCTTCGAGAATTTCAAGAACCTTACCAAGAGATGTAAGGAATGATGAAATGTTACGAGGAATAAACGTTATCCAGAGCAGAGGACCGTAGATGATGTTTGAGTATGAGTTGAACTGGTGGAGGTCACCATAGCTCATTGCACCCTTGAAGAGGAGGTAGTTACCATAGAAGAGGATGAGGTAGCTACCGAAACGTACTGCAAATCCGAGAAGCGGGAATACAGTATCAAAGAGAAGTGCATTGTTTTCGGACTGCTGTGCAGAACGGTCTGTACGCTTGTGGAATGTTGCAATTTCTCTTTCCTCATTACCGAATGATTTTACAACACGGATACCGTTGAGAACGTCCTGTAAGAAGAGGTTAACATGGTGTCCGAGAATCCAGTTCTTTACGTTACGGTTCTGCATTGTTGACCAGAATTTATAAACGAGGTATACAACGAGCGGAATCGGAACGAATACGAACAAGCTCATGAGCGGGTTAAGGATGAGAAGGAATACGAGTGCAAGTACGAACGAAGCACCCTGAGTAAAGAGGCTAGGGAGCTGGTTCGTCATAAAGTCCTGAACTACGTTTACGTCTCCTGTGATTCTTCCCATAAGGTCACCGGCAGATTTACGCTGGATAGACGATACGGAGAGGGTAGAAATCTTTTCATAAAGGAGAGTACGCATCATAAGAGTGAACTTGTTACCGGAGATAGCGGACATTCTGCTCTGAAGAACGCCAAGCACACGCTGTACAAGGTCAATCGAGATGATAGCAAGGAATATCAGGACGAATGAATGAAGGTTGGGATCGCTGAACGAGTTGACGGGACGAATGGATTCGTTGGTCAGGAAGTCGTCAACGGCGGTTTTCTGAATAGCGGGGAGTACGAACTGAATAATCAGTGTAAATACCGAAACGAACAGAGGGAAGAACAGCATGAGACGCATACCCTTTGTAAGTCCCCACAGCTTTTTGTAAACTTCCTTTGTGTTACGGCAGAACGGACAGAGCTTTGTTCCATGAATGAACGGTCGTCCGCATTTCGGGCAGAATCTTTCGGGGTCATCATTTGTCACAGGTTCACCCGGTGCTTTTTCCTCACGACGTTTTTTCGCAAGGTCTTCACAGGCATGAACAAGGACTGAATATCTCGGAAGATTTCGTCCTGAGAGGAAACGGCATACGAGAGTTGTTATACCATCAACTTCCGCATAGAATGAACAGTTACCATAAAGAACTTCAGTTGAGAATATACCGCATTTTGAGAGGTCGATCTCTTTGAGTATCTTACCGTCGAGTATGCAGAAAATTCTTCTGTCGGTCACTACCGTCCAGCCGTCTACAAATTTATCCTCGAGTACGTTGAAAGGAACAACGTACATTAGTTTTTCGCCTTGCTCGGCAGCTGAGTCATAAGCAGCTCTGTCAAGCTCGGGCAGATCGTACATCAGTTTCATAATTTGACTGCCTTTCCGGATATTTTTGTACTCAGATATAGATCTCTATGTACTTGTAGCTCAGCTTGTCAAGCTTTGTAGGATTGGGAATGATGAAGCAGTTACCGTCCATATCGGAGATAAATATTCTCATATCCTCAAGAACACGAATGTTAGAGAAGGGGTTGTTGAGAACGATGGATACACTTCCCGCAGTAGTTTCGGCTTCCCAGTAGGTATAACCGAACTTTTCCTTTGAGGATGTTATCTTCTTTATCTCAGGTGTGAAGTAACGTACATCAAGCTCATCGTTTATCAGCTTTACTGTATCCTTATCGAAGATGTCGAGGTTACGAATCATGCCGATTTCAGCACCACGTCCTTTGATACGGGAGTCAGGCTCACGCACGGAAAGAAACTCATTGGGAGCTGTAACGGGGAATGAGCGGCGGATTACTACTCTCTCGAAAAATTCTTCTTCACCCTCAGCGTTGATTATCTTCAGGGAGATAAGTCCGCCTGTTGAGAGTGAGAACCATGAGTTTTCGGGAGTCATATTGATGGATTCTCTGTGCTTGAAGAGCTGGTCTGTGTCTACTGCCTCTTCTTCATCGGCTGTATCGTCAGACTTCTTTTCGGCTGTCGCAGCTTTTTTTTCTTCAGCTTTGTTTTCTATCTTCTTGTCTGCTTTATTGTTTGTATCCGCAGTTTTTACGGTATCTTTTTCCTTGGTTGCCATAATGTTACCTATCCTTTCATACTGATCCCGGACTTACATTCCTGCGAGAACTTTCTTCATTGCTTCTGCCTGGAGTTTATAGAGCTTGTAGTATACGCCACCCTTAGCGAGAAGCTCATCCGGAGGTCCTTCTTCTGCGATTTCACCGTTTTCGATTACAAACAGGTAATTGCAGTCTTTGAGTGTGGAAAGTCTGTGTGCTATCGTGATGCAGGTACGACCCTCAACGAGCTTTGCGAGAGCGTCACCGATGAGTCTTTCGGTTTCTGTATCCATTGCCGCTGTTGCCTCGTCAAGAATGAGGATAGAGGGAGACATAAGAAGAGCACGTGCGATAGAAACTCTCTGACGTTCACCACCTGAAAGAGAACGGCTGCCTGAACCGACTTCTGTTTCATAACCTTCGGGGAGACGAACGATGAAGTCATGTGCATTTGCTGCCTTTGCTGCCGCAATAACTTCTTCCATTGTTGCGTCAGGTCTTGCATAGCGGATGTTGTCGGCGATTGTACCTCTGAAAAGGAATATTTCCTGAGATACGATAGCGATGTTATGTCTGATGGAGGAGATGTTTATCTTCTTGAGGTCGGTGCCGTCCATCAGTATCTGACCCGAAATGGGGTCGTACATACGTGTGATAAGGTTTACTATGGTACTCTTTCCGCTTCCCGTATGTCCTACAAGTCCGATGTTGTCACCGGGGTTGATTTTGATGTTTACGTTCTTGAGGATGGGACGGTTCGGGTTGTAGTGGAAAGATACATCCTTGAATTCGATGTCACCGTTGAATTCGGGTTTGTCTATGGCATCGGGAGCGTTCATTACGTCGGGAACCATATCGAGAATTTCAAACATTCTCTGAGCTGCGTTGATAGTGTCGGTGATAAGGTTTGTAAATGTGGAGAAGAACTGGAGAGGTCCGAAGATCATTCCGATATATCCGAGGTATGTTGTAAATTCACCGTAGGACATTTCTTCACCCATTACGGAGAGACCACCGAAGCCCCAAATCATCTGAGAAGACATACCGATAAGAAGACTTACTACGGGGAATATCGTAAGGGATGTAATATTTACCTTGAGGTTTGCGTTGAAAAGTCTGGAGGAATACTTGTAGAAGCGGTTTGTTTCTTCAGCTTCCTTAGCGAATGCCTTAACTACTCTGATACCGTTGAGTGAGTCACCGAGCATTGAGTTAAGGGATGAAGAAGCTCTCCACTGCTTTGAGTACATTCTCCACAGTTTCGGAAGCATTACACGGAATATTACGATGATTATCGGTACGGGAACGAATACCATCAATGTGAGCTTCCAGTTAAGTGTAAAGAGGAATATCGTAAGACCGATAAAGTTAAGGACGTTGATTACAAAGTTCGGCACGCCGTCTATATAGAAGCTGCGGATTTTATCAGCGTCATAGTTTACACGGTTAATAAGACGACCAGTGGACTGGTTGTTGAAGTAGGAAAGTGAAAGACCCATGAGTGCGTCAAACACGTTCTGCTTCATTTTGTTTGTCATTCTTGTGGACAGCTTTGCGTTTGCACGGTTCTGAATGATGTTGATACCGAGAGAAACGAGAGCGAGAGCAACAATGACTGAAAGTACGATAAACAGCTTTTCAGTTGTATGCCATTTACCGCTTGAGTTGATTACGTTATCATAGAGTATCTGACCGTTGATGATAGGCGAGATAAGCGAAATAGCTGAGCTTGCCAACATACAGAAAATAACGGTAAGAGTCTGGAACTTGTATGGGATAAGGAACTCAAGAAGTCTTTTTACGATGGCTCCTTTTTGCTGACAGTGTGTACATACTCTGCGGTACTGATTTTCATATACCTGACCGCATTTCGGACACTTTGCGTTGAACTGCTCAAATATCTGGTCATCTTCTGTAATATCCTGACCACGCAGGAACTTGTCGATGATTTCGCAGAACGCAAACAGCTTCTGTCTTTTTGAGTTTGTGCAGAATGCTTTTATCATTGTTGTCGCATCACGGTTCCATTCTTCTGCAATGCGGTCTCTTTCTTCTTTCTCGAGCTTTTCAGGCATCTCGGGACGAGTAGAAGTGTGTTCGTAAACAAGGAGACGGTTTGATGACATACAAGTATCAACTGTAAGGTCTGAGTTGTAGTCCATCGAGAAAGCATCAACGTATTTGACAAATCCGGCATCGGGAACCTTGCCGAAGTCATCGTAGTCACGTGAATGCTTGTGCTTTTGCTGCGGTATTGAGTCGGGGTCTGCACAGAGACGGTGGATGATACGCTTGCCTTTTTCATAGACCAGCCATGCCTCACCGAAGTTTCCGTCCAGGTCGAGATCCATTCTGACTGCTACCGTCATATCGTCTACGGATAGACCCGCGTCTGATATGGCAGCAATTGCCGCAGGTGTGAGTTTGTCAAGCGGAAGCATAATAGTCACATACCTTTCCTGGGAATTTTACCGAAAAACGGTAATACTTTTCTTTGCATCCTTTTTTCTTGCGGATAACAAAGGGATAAGTCCGTGTATTGTATTATTATGTAAATTTTCACGATTATTCTTCACACGGAGTTTGTTTTGTGCTATAATAAACGTAAGACTAAAAATTCCGATTCCACAATTAATGAACGATATTAACAACGAATTATCACATTAATACCATTCACATAGTCTATTAATAATATCCCTTAATTTTGCATTTTGCAATACTTTTTTTAAAATTTCGTGAATTTCGTCACATAAGACAAAATATTAATAATTGATTGGTGTAAATATGCTAAAGAAAACAAATAAATGGACTAAATGCAAGAATATTGAAAGCAAAAGATATAAACGTGATCTGGCGAAGTATCTTGACGGACGCTCACTCAAATGTGTTACCGAAAGAATCAACGGTATTGAGGAGGTCGTGGGAAAAAGCGGAGCTATAATCAAAAAGGATGACGAGCTTCTTATATATTCCAGCCAGGACGTACTTATGCGTGTGAAGATAGATGACCTTCATGCGTGGGAGCTTATGTCTCTCGACGGTGTTGTTATTACCGCTCACGACATCGAGCATGGCGGTGAAGAAAGAACTGTCATTGCCTTTTACAGCTACTGGAGACAGCTTGAGGACTGATTTCGGATGGATATAGTAATAAATGATAACTATGAGGGAAAGCTGATACGTGAGGTGCTGAAGAAAGACCTTGGATACTCGGTAAACCTTATAAAAAAGCTGAAGTTTTCGCCTGATGGTATCAAGGTAAACGGAAAGTGGGTCACGGTCAGATATGAGCTGAAAAAGGGAGATGTTCTTTCCCTTGCGACTGAGGACAAGCCCGATGATGTAAGTCCGTATATTATTCCTGCTCCGCTTGAGCTTGACGTGGTTTACGAGGACGAATATCTTACAGTGGTAAACAAGCCGTACAATATGCCGTCACATCCGTCTCACGGTCACAGAATGGATACAGTGGCAAATGCTCTTGCATACAGATACGTTGGAGAGACGTATGTTTTTCGCCCTGTAAACCGACTTGACAGAGACACAAGCGGATGTATGATAACGGCAAATTCTAAGGATGCCTCATATAAGCTATATACCTCAATGGTAAACGGAAAAATACACAAGACCTATATAGCGATTCTTGAGTCCGTTCCGACTGTGCGTGAGGGTGTTATTGAGACATATATGCACAGACGTGAAGAAAGCATAATCGAACGTGAAAACTGCTCACCCGATGCACCGGACGCAAAGCCTGCCGTGACAAGATACAAAGTTATATGTGAAAAAGACGGTAAATGTATCGTTGCGACATATCCGATAACGGGAAGAACGCATCAGATACGTGTGCATTTTTCTTCAATAGGCTGTCCTCTCGTAGGAGATACACTGTATGGAGGTAACGATAAGCTTATTTGCCGTCATGCACTTCATTCATGGAGAACTGTGTTGCCGCATCCTTCCGACGGACGGGATATGACAATGATTGCTCCCATACCGGAGGATATAGCGTCCCTCGCACGTAATCTCGGCTTTGGTGATATAAACACATTACTTGATAAGGTTCAAATATGATTCGATTTTTCAAAAAAATAAATCGATATGTTTCGCTCTTTGCGTGGATATTTACCGCTGTCGGAGTTGTTGCTGCCGCTGTTTATGTTTCAGCACTCCTTTCGGTGGATTTTGCGAATTTCTGGAGCGACAACATATCTTCTGTTTTGCGTGCATTTATGGCTCATCTTACGTCATTTCTGCCGTTTTCTCTTGCTGAAACTCTTGTGGTTTCAAGTCCGATAATACTTGTTTGTCTGATAGTATATGCTATCCGTGCAGGAATCAAAAGCAATCAGGCTCTTGTTCGCTGTGTTGTTGGAATGCTTTCGATACTTATTTTTGTCTGGTCAGTGTTTGTGTTCAACTTCGGTGTAAGCTACCGTACAGACACGCTCGACAAAAGACTCGGAATGAATCGTGAAAAGGTCAGCGGAGAAGAGCTGTACGAAACAATTTCGATAGTAATAGAAAACCTCAACGAACTTGTAGATGACGTTGTAATGGTGCAGGAGGAAGGCTCGATACGTCCGTATTCCCATGAAGAGACTGTCAGACTTTGCACGGAGTCATATGAAAAGCTCTCCGACAATTATGGTTTTATACAGAAGCTGAACGCACCTGTCAAGCAGATAATGCTCTCGGAATACATGACATACACGCATATTTCCGGAGTGTATACCTTCTTTACAGGTGAAGCGAACCTTAACACGAATTATCCGTATTTTGTGAATGTATATACTACCGCTCATGAAATGGCACATCAGAGAGGTGTTGCACGTGAGGATGAAGCAAACTTTATTGCATATCTCGTATGTATCGGCTCCGATGACGTGTTCATGCAGTATTCCGGCTACCTAAATATGTATGAATACCTTATTTCTGCCCTGTATAAAGCCTCCCCGACACTGTATGCAAAGGCAGTACGTGAGCTTGACCTCAGTGTCAGATATGACTTAAATTGTTACAGCGAGTTTTTTGACAAATACAGAGAGAATGTAGTTGCTGACGTAAGCGATGCTGTCAATAACAAGTATCTTGAGGTTCAGGGAAGTCAGGCAGGTTCAAAGAGCTATGGTATGGTTGTTGACCTTGCCGTTGCATATTACAGACCGCTCTTTACCCAATCAGAGGTCGGTGCAGAATGAAAAAACTTCTTTGCTTTGTTATGACTCTTGTTTTATTGTGGGTCAGCATTCCCATGTGCAGAGTATACGCCGAGAATGAAACACAACCTACCATAATAGTTAATGATGAAAAATGGTACAAGGATGCTGTATCTCCGCTTATCGTGAGAGATGATGTAGTATACGTACCGGCAGATGTTTTTGCGATGCTCGACTATATAGCTATAATCGAGAAAAATGAAAACAACATCCTTATAATGAATACGGAGACAAAAAGCTATGTTTCTCTTCTGTTCATGGAAAGTGCAGCGGCAATAAACGGAGTCGTTGTGGAAAATATCGGACTTTTCCGTGATTCAGGTGTGCTGTACGTTGAAGCTGAGACAGCAGCAGAATCGTTGGGACTGGAATACGAGTACTATTCATCAGACACTCTTACGATAAGATTTTATGATGAAAGCCGTGTGATTACACTTGATGAGCTTGTTCATGCTTATGGAGAAAGTGATACCGCAATGGATGAGAATGAAACCGATTCCGCAGGTGTCACCGACGAGAGTATGAGTAAAAAAGTGTACGTGTTCTGCTCAACTCCTGAAAATTCAGACGCATATTTCAAGGCACGTGACACACTGGAGCTATATGGAGTTGCTTATACCTATCTTGTTGACGAAAATACAAGTGACGGTATGATAGTGGAGCTTATGGCAAATGGTGACTACTGTCTGAAAATGCCGTACTATACTTCTGAAGAAAGTGATGAGGACACTGCCGACGTTATTGCAGCGTATCTTGATGGACTGAACGCAAGACTGAAAAAGCTGTCGGGTAAAATCACAAGATACGTTGTGTGTGACGATGAATGCGGACGTGAATCGTTGCTTGCCGAGAGGGGATATTATATTATCCGACCGGAATATACGGTAAACGGAGCTTCATATCCCGATGGAATGGTAAGTGATATGGATAACAGCATTAATGAAAAAGGATATACCTCCATTTATCTTGAGGACTGTTGGAACTCCGAGCGAATGACTATAATTCTTGCGGAAATGCAGGACAACGATATAAAGCCGTGTAACATAGCAGATTGACTTGGCTGAAAGGATGCTTTGGTATGGAAAACAACGAAAGAAAAAAGAAAATACTTGTGGTCGAGGATGAAAGAAACATCGCTCAGGTGATGGCTTATAATATAAAAAAAGACGGATATGACTGTGATGTAGCTTCCGATGGTGAGATGGGTCTCAAAATGGGACTTGAAGGCGGATATGACCTGATACTTCTCGACATAATGCTTCCGAAAATGACGGGATTTGAGGTTTGTGAGATGATACGCCGCAAAAGTCAGGTTCCGATAATATTTGTGACTGCACGTGAGGAAGAAAAGGATAGAATCCTCGGACTTGAGACAGGAGCTGATGACTATGTTACAAAGCCGTTTTCTTTCCCTGAACTTAAAGCAAGAATAAAGGCAAATATTCGTCGTTCCACGGGTGAAGTAATAACCGGAGAGAAAACAGACCCCGGTGTTATAAAAATCGGAGAGCTTACAATAGATAAGGCACACTATTCTGTTGAGAAGAACGGTGAGCCTATCGAAATGTCGAAAAAGGATTATAACCTTATTTTGTTCCTTGCAGAAAATCTCGGTCAGGTATTTTCACGAGAGGATCTTCTTGAGAATATATGGGGATATGATGACTATTACGGAGACATTCGTACAGTCGATGTAACGGTAAACAGAATACGTAAAAAGATAGAATCAGACCCCGCTCACCCTGAGTAT
>CAYTLG010000018.1:0-18934 GCA_964438725.1 uncultured Ruminococcus sp.
CGTGCAGCTGTTGAAGAAGGTATCGTTGCAGGTGGTGGTACTGCTTACGTTAACGTAATCGATGACGTTGCAGCCCTCCTCAGCACTGTTGAAGGCGACGAAAAGACCGGTGTTTCCATCGTTCTCAAGGCTCTTGAAGCTCCCGTTCGTCAGATCGCAGAAAACGCAGGCTTTGAAGGCTCCGTTGTAGTTGACAAGATTAAGTCCTCCGAAAAGAAGGGCTTCGGCTTCAACGCATACACAGAAGAATACGTTGACATGATTGAAAACGGTATCGTTGACCCGACAAAGGTAACACGTTCCGCACTCCAGAATGCTTCTTCCGTAGCAGCAACTGTTCTTACAACAGAAGCTCTCGTAGTAAGCAAGCCTGAACCCGAACCGGCTCCCGCAGCAGGTGGTATGGGCGGCGGCATGGGCGGTATGTATTAATTCGCTCAGGCAAAAACATAAATAAATAATAAAACGGCAGTCAGGTGCGTGAAAAAAGTACCGGCTGCCGTTTTTTTGTGCATAAAAAACCACCCGAATGGATTGTGCCATTCAGGTGGAAAATTCTATTATTATAATGTTTTGATTCTTTGACTTTGCAAACTGTCTTGTAGATTAAAATATATAGTATCGGTATATTGTGAATCTGTTTCGGGGATTTTAAAACCCATTGGAATCACCTCCGAAATTAGAATCGTATATTTTAAGCCTGCTTCTTGTCGGGGGAGATAAGACCGTAAGAGCCTGCGTTTCTCTTGTATACAACTGCGGTGTCGCCTGTTTCCGCATCTTCAAATACATAGAAGCTGTGACCGAGAAGATTCATCTGTAAAATAGCTTCTTCGGGGGTCATTGGCTTTAAGAGGAACGACTTCTTTCTTATCTCGAACTCACCTTCCTCAGTAACGGGAGGTATTTCTTCGGCAAGAGCGGCTTCCGCTGCTGCGAACGAGGTCTTCATCTGCTTTTCAAGTCTTGTCTTGTTCTTGCGGATCTGACCCTCAATGAGTTCTACACAGCGATTAAGGGCATTTTTGAATTCCGATGAGCTCTCCTCTGCACGGAAGAGAGTACCTCCGACTGAGATGGTTGTCTCCACACGCACTCTGTCACGGTCGGGTCTGACTGTAACAGTTGCTTCTGCACCATTCGGGAAGTATCTGTCGAACTTGGCGAGCTTCTTCTCAACGAGTGCTTTCATATCATCGCGTATCGTAACCTGTTTTCCGATAATGTTGATAATCATGGTAGTACCATCCTTTTTATGTATTTGCCGAATCTTCTTTTTCCTTTCGGCAATTTTATTATAGCAGACTTTTTTCGGGAAAAATACATACATTTTGTAAACAATTGCACAATATAAATTAGTGTGATGTCGAAAATTATGTGAAAAAGCTCCGCTTCGATTTTTCGGTTTTACAAGTGTTTGACTTTGATTATAGCTGGGTTTTCGCTTTTTCTTTCATCCAATGCACGGAAATGTTATATCAAGTTACCGATTGTATTAAAAATGGTAAAACCATATATAAATCAAAGGTGTGAAATGAGCGAAATTTGTGTGAATCATGTTTGACACATCGGCTACATAATGATATAATGATAAAGACAGCATTGCACTTTGTCATTATATAGCGGAAATTAATATATACGATACAAAAAAGAGAGGCATTATATATGCGAGAAAAACTGAGATGTGGCATCGTCGGAGCTACCGGCATGGTAGGACAGAGATTCATTACCCTCCTTGATGGACATCCGTATTTTAAGGTGACAGCAGTTGCCGCAAGCTCAAATAACGCAGGAAAAACGTACTGTGAAGCCGTGGAGGGACGTTGGAAAATGAACTCTCCCATCCCCGACTCCGTAAAGGGCTTGACCGTCATTGATGCATCCGACGTTAAAAAAGTGGCTGACGAGTGTGATATGGTGTTCTGTGCGGTGAATATGCCGTCAGATGAAGTAAAAGCACTTGAGGAAGCGTATGCAAAGGCAGAACTTCCCGTTATTTCAAACAATTCCGCAAATCGCTGGACGATAGACGTTCCTATGGTTATTCCCGAAATAAATCCGGAGCATCTTACCGTAATTGAAAGCCAGAGAAAGCGTCTGGGAACTCAGCGTGGATTTATTGCCGTTAAGCCGAACTGTTCTATACAGAGCTTTGTTCCCGCACTTACACCCCTTCGCAAGTACGGCATAAAGCAGATACTTGTCACGACCTATCAGGCGGTTTCGGGAGCGGGAAAAACTCTCGATTCATGGGAAGAAATGCAGGACAATATAATCCCGTATATCAGCGGAGAGGAAGAAAAAACCGAGCTTGAACCGCTCAAAATCTGGGGTGAGGTCAACGGCGGAGCTATTATTGCAAAGGCAGAGCCTCGCATTACTACACAGTGCCTCCGTGTTCCTGTAAGTGACGGTCATACTGCGGCTGTGTTTGTTTCGTTTGAAAATACTCCCCCGAAGGAAACTATCATAGACGAGTGGAACAGCTTCACCGGTATTCCGCAGATGCTGGGACTTCCGTCTGCTCCTGAACATTTCATAACCTATTTCGATGAAAACGACAGACCACAGGCAAAGCTCGACCGTGATGTTTGCAGCGGAATGGGCGTGTCTGTAGGCAGACTTCGTGAGGACTCGATATTCGACTACAAGTTCATCGGACTTTCACATAATACTCTCAGAGGTGCGGCAGGCGGTGCGATACTGATAGCCGAACTCCTCTATCGTCAGGGATACCTCAATTAATGTATAATTTAAGAATGCACAATGCCGAAGCAAATTCATTTTGAATTGTCAATTTCGCATTGTGCATTATTTATTGTGTATACCGCTGAGGTAAGAATAATTACGCCTGTAAATCCGCCAAGGCTCCAGCCGATGTAGACAAGGGCAAGCATTACAACAGGCTCTATTCCCATCATGCGTCCGAGAATGCGTGGTTCGAGATATTGCCGCACGCCCCATATCACGCAGTACAGCACGAGAATGGCTATACCCGATACTGTTTCGTGACGGATGATTCTGAAAACTCCCCACGGGATAAGTATCATTCCGCAGCCGATGAGGGGAAGTGTATCCGCTATTGCTATAAACAGTGCATAGTGTGCCGGTCGGTCTATGCGAATGACGAGAAAACCGATAAAAAGCAACGTGAGCGTGACAAGCGAGATGAGCATTGCTCCACGGATATAGCCGAAAATCGCCTCAGAGACGTTTCTGAAAGCCGATACGACGTTTTTTCTATATCTTTCGGAAATCAGAGAGAAGAACGCACTCTCCGCTCCGTCCATGTCGCACATGAAGTAGAAAAATGATACCGCACATATAACAGCGGAGAGGGCAAATGACGGCAGTGAGGCGGCAAACGAGGTAAGACAACCTGCGGCTTTTGTGCATACATCGGATAAAAGCTCTCCGGAATATGACATGACTGCACCACGGACACGCTCGGCATTTCCGAAAACATGAAAGGGAAGTGAATCGAGAAGTCCGTCCCACGCTTCGCTTACCTCAGATATACAAAGAGATACCATGTCTCTGTCAAGTACACCTGCCATACCATAGAAAAGCGAAACCGCAGACCATATTACTCCGGTCAGAACAAGAGTGGACAGTACAGCACAGCCGAGCTTTTCGCCTACATGACATTTTTTTGAGAGATAAACTCCGATGGGACGAAATATTCTGCCTGCGATGTACGATATAATGAACGGCAGAATAAGACCTATCTTTCCCGAAATCAAAAGATAAGCGAGGTATATTCCGCCCGTAAGAATAAATATCAGCTTCAAAACGCACCTGCATGATAAAAATATATCAGTAGTGTTCCCGAAATAGAAGAAAATTTACGCTATGTGTTTGACTTTATATCATATATCTGATACAATATACGACAGCGACGGCACGAAAATGTGTCAGCAGACTATATTTTAAGGAAAGGTTCTCCGTATGAAAAAGAAAATATTTATAATGGCCACAGTCATGCTCCTTGCACTTGCAGTATTCGTTGCTTGCGGAAAAGATGAGGTGGCTGAGAGCGGAGATTTAGGGGACAGCGTTATGGTACAGATAGAAATGGAAAACGGCGGCATCATTAAGCTTGAGCTTTATCCCGAAGCAGCTCCGATAACCGTTGAAAACTTCGTAGGTCTTGTAAAGGACGGTTTCTACGATGGTCTTATTTTCCACAGAGTCATTAACAACTTCATGATTCAGGGTGGTGACCCCGAAGGAACAGGTATGGGTGGCTCCGATACAAAAATCAAGGGCGAATTTAAGAAGAATGGTTGGGATAACCCCATTTCCCACGTAAGAGGCGTTATTTCAATGGCGAGAAGCTCCGCTATGAACTCCGCATCTTCTCAGTTCTTCATCTGCCACGCAGACTCCACATATCTCGATGGTCAGTATGCGGCATTCGGTAAGGTAATTGAGGGTATGGAAGTTGTTGATGAAATCGCATCCGTTCCCACAGACAAGAATGACCGCCCCGTAGAGGACGTTGTTATCAAGTCCATCACAATTATCGAAGAATAATAAAATACAAAAAGAAAAGGAAGACTCATACGGAAGGCTTCCTTTTTTTGTTGCATCGGAAATGGTTTAGAAAAATAAAAAGCAGATGTAAATTTTGGAAAAAGATACATCTGCTAATGGGAATATGTTTAACTAACTGTTTCAACCCACACTCCCTTTGTAGGAAGTGACAATACACAAAATCTGCCCATGCCACATATTGCAAAAATTATGACAGAAAAATTATAATAGACAATTGACAAAGATATCATATGGTGATATAATGCAGTCAAAAGATTCTAAATTTCAGTTACTTAAAAATATCAAACGCATATTCCACTATAAATATTATAGCATATTTATCTATTGATTTTCAAGTCGCAATGCTTTATATTATGTTGGTAATTATAATAACATATGAAAAATAAAAGGAGTTTGGACATGACTGAGAATGCTAATACAAAGAGTAATGAGAGAAATGTAGCCTTTGATATTCTTAAATTAGTTGCTATGACAATGGTAGTAATACTTCATATTACAGGTCATGGTATGAGTGAAGCGAATGTAGAAACATTTAGTGGTGTATACTGGATATCAACAATATTAAATACGTTTAGCATGGTGGCTGTGAATTGTTTTGTGTTAATCAGTGGATATTTTCTTTCAATGAAAACGATTTCCATGAAAAAAATATTGTCGCTATACATTCAGGTATGGTCATATTCCGTAATTATTTACTTAGTTCTTTGTTTTATGCCCGGTGTAAATGTGGATTTTAGCTTTTCAACATTGATTGGACATATGTGCCCATTATTATCCAACCAGTATTGGTTCTTCACTTGTTATTTTCTTATGTATCTGCTGGTCCCGATACTGAATAAAATAGTAGAATCTTTGGAACATGAAGAATACAAGAAAATGCTTGTTATCTTATTGGTTTTGTTTTCAGTAATACCGTCAATAAATATTTGGGGAGATAAGTTTGGAACAAGTAATGGATATAGTTTAATTTGGTTTGTGGTATTATACCTGATTGCAGCATACATTAGAAAATTTGGCTGTAATTGCACGTGCGTAAAATATAGTGGAACGATTTATGTAGTATCATGTTTGATATTAGTTGCACTGCGTGTAGTGGTATCGGCAATTAATATTGAACATGGTTCAATACAAGTTCTTTTAACGAATCAAAAGAGCTATAACGAACCGTTGATTTTGTTAGCTTCGGTTTGTTTGTTATTGTCAGCTAAAAATAGCAGGCTGCACATAAACGGAAAAGCAGAAAAGTTAATCACAAAAGCAAGCTCGTTATCATTCGGAATATATCTGCTGCATGAAAACAACTCAGTCAGAAATGTACTTTGGAATGACTGGGTACAGCTTAGCAATGTCAGTGATAATTGTTTTGCGTTTGTTGTAAGAGCTTTTATAACACTTTTGGTACTTGTAATTGCCGGAATATCAGTTGAGTTTTTCAGGCAGAAAGCTATTACGTTGTTACGAAAAATATTTTGCAGACATGACAAAATAATAGACAATTGACAAAGATATCATATGGTGATATTTTTGTATCAATTTTAGAAAAAACGAGCAAAATTACAACCAAAACGCAATAGTAACTTGAATATCTACTACATAAGATGTATAATTGGTATATATTCTTGATGAAAAGAGTGGGACTATGTCCGAATTTATTAGCCATATTACCAAAGATTGGCGTGAACAAACAAATTATGAGCATTTGATGGGTACTGCTGAACTGTCCGGAAAATTCGCTTCGTATTTCAATGCTGAATCTGAAGGAAAACTTGCCGGAACAGCACACGACATCGGAAAATATTCTGAGGGATTTCGTGAACGTATCAGAAATAACGGCAAAAAGGTTGACCATTCTACTGCCGGTGCTGTCGAATGTTTGAATGTACATCAGTTTTATGCAGCATATGCAGTTATAGGACATCATAGCGGTTTACCTGATAGAGGTGTTATGGATGATAACAGTTCAACTTCAACATTTTGGTCAAGAATAAACCGTGCAAAGAGTGGCGGAATATGTGATTACAGTGCCTGGAAGACGGAAATCACTTTACCTCCTGCCTCACCTCCCGACTGGGTCATGAAAAATCCATTCAGCGATATGTTTTATATTAAAATGTTGTACTCGTGTCTGGTTGATGCGGATTTTCTTGATACAGCCGAATTCATGCTTAATGAGCCGTATATGGACGCAGATTATTCCAACATGGCAGAACTTAACTCTAAATTCGAAAGCTACATAAGCAACTGGTTTCCTCCGACAAATGAGCTTAACGAAAAACGATGTGAGATACTCAAAGCCTGTATGAATGGTGCAAACAATAAGTCTGAATTGTTTACGCTTACTGTACCAACCGGTGGAGGAAAGACTGTTGCTTCTCTTGCATTTGCGATAAAACGAGCAATACGTCAGGACTCTCCAAGACGCAGGATAATATATGTTATTCCATATACTTCCATAATCGAGCAAACAGCCGAGACATTCAGAAATATTTTTGGAGCAGAGAATGTACTTGAACATCATAGCGGAGTGGTGTTTGACGAAAGCGATGAAGCGAGTAGTGAGAACATCAATAAATTACGTGCAACAGAAAACTGGGATGCTCCTATAATTGTTACAACAGCAGTTCAGTTTTTTGAGTCATTGTATGCAAACCGAAGCTCAAAGTGTCGTAAAGTGCATAATATAGCAGACAGTGTGATAATTTTTGATGAGGTTCAAATGCTTCCGTTGTCATATCTCAAACCGTGCGTGTATGCAATAGCCGAACTTGTAAGTCATTTTAATGTAACAGCGGTTTTGTGTACAGCAACTCAGCCATCGCTTGACAATTACTTCAATAGTTTTAAAAATGATTATATTAAGGACAATAATAGTGATTTCAGCTTCACCGAACTTTGTCTGTCCGAGCTTTTTAACGATGATATATTCCGACGTGTGACTTATCGCAATGTAGGAAAGATGTCTACGGAAAGTCTCGCAGATGAACTTAATGGACTCGAGCAGGTGCTTTGTGTCGTGAACAGCAGAGCATTTGCCCATGAGCTTTATGACAAAATGAACGATGACGGTGGAAGATTCCACTTATCCACACTTATGACCTCGTGCGATAGAAAGAAAATCCTTGATGTCATTCGTGAACGACTGAAAAACGGACTTCCGTGTCGTGTAATATCTACATCACTTATAGAAGCCGGTGTTGACGTTGATTTTCCCTTGGTATATCGTGAAAAAACAGGAATTGATTCAATAATTCAGGCGGCAGGTCGGTGCAATCGTGAGGGAAAACGAAGCTTTAGTGAAAGTGTAGTTACAATATTTGAGTCGGAAAATAAAACTCCGTTGTTGTTCAGACAGAATATTGATGCAACCAATGCCGTAATGCGAAAATATGAGGATATCTCATCTGTCGAGGCGATAGAGAAGTATTTCAAATATTATCGTGGATTGATGAAAAAGGATTCTGTGGACAAGCATGGAATACTTGATAAAATTAAAACTTTATCCATAAAGACAATAGCAGAACAGTTCCATATCATAGAAAACGATACTGTGACGGTATATATTCCAACATCGGAGAACGAGGAGCTTATTCAGAGGTGCAGAGACGGTGAAATGAGCCGTGGTCTTATGCGTTCTCTCGGACAATATGGGGTTTCCATATATGACCGTCACTTTAATGAATTGTACGGTTGTGGCGATATAGAAAAGATAGCTGATGGACTGTATGTACTTGCAAACAGTAATCTTTACGACAGCAGGGTTGGACTCTCCATCGAAGCAGATGTCGGAAAGGCTGAATTTATTTAATATTACATATAAACAAGGAAAGGAGTGAGAGTGATGCCTATATGTCTTGATGTTTGGGGCAACTATGCTTGCTTCACACGACCTGAGATGAAAACGGAGAGGGTTTCGTATGAGGTAATGACTCCGTCGGCAGCACGAGGCATACTTGAAGCCATATTTTGGCATCCGGGACTTGTGTGGCGTATAGATAGGATACGTGTATGCAATCCCGTAAGGTATACGAACATCAGAAGAAATGAGGTTGTCTCAAAAATATCAGCTAAAAACGTAAGAACCGTTATGAACAGTGGGAAAGGCGAGCTGTATATATCCGCTACGAAAGAAAGAACACAGCGTGCAGCATTGATACTCAGAGATGTACATTATATCATTGAGGCTCATTTTGATATGACTGATAAAGCTGCACCGAGCGATAATTCTGCTAAATTTCAGTGTGAGACAAAACGTCGTATAAAGCGTGGCAGTTGTTATCATGAGCCGTATTTCGGGTGCCGTGAGTTTCCCGTGAATTTTGCGATGTGTGAAAAAATACCGGAATGTCCGGCAGAACTGAAGGGTAACATTGATTTGGGTCTTATGCTGTATGATATGGATTACAGAGATTCCGAAAATATTCGTCCGATGTTCTTTAATGCTAAACTTGAAGATGGAGTTATGGTTGTTCCGCCGTATAAGGAGGTGTGCAAGTGATACTTCAAGCTCTTGTAAAGTATTATGAAGACCTGGAAAAATCAGGTAAGATGGCATCTGAGGGATGGAGTCAGCAAAAAGTCTCCTATGCACTGGAAATCGGCGATGATGGCACTATATTACATGTGAGCAGCCTTGGTGATGTGTCGGAAAAGAGAAAAAAAACGTTTGGAAAGCCGATTGAAGTTCCGTTTCCAGTAAAAAAAAAGTCAGGCGTAGCTGCAAGTTTTCTGTGCGATAATTCACAATTTATCCTCGGTTTTGACAAAAACGGTGTTTCTCAAAGAAGTGTAAAGTGTTTTGAAGCGTGCCGTAAGCTTCATCAAGAGCTTTTGTCTGATTGTGTATCAAAGGCGGCAAAGGCGGTTCTTGCGTTTTTTGAAAAATGGGAACCTGAGGAAGCGTCATCATGTGAAGCTATTTCCGGGGTGTATGAGGAACTCATGGCAGGCGGAAATATAATTTTCTATTATGACATGGAGCCTGTACATGAAATTGAGGAAATCAGAGAGGCATGGGCAAAGCATTATTGGTCCGTTGGTGAAGGTGAAAAA
The DNA here is from genome assembly GCA_964438725.1 of uncultured Ruminococcus sp. GTDB lineage: Bacteria > Bacillota > Clostridia > Oscillospirales > CAG-272 > UMGS1696. The sequence goes on from CAYTLG010000018.1 coordinate 9,607, forward strand.
ATGACCTGTCTTGTAACGGGGAAATACGGTGCTGTTGAAAAAACTCATCCCGATATAAAGGGAATTCGTGGTGCTCAACCGGCAGGTGCCCCTATCGTATCTTTCAATAAACCTGCGTTTTGTTCATATGGCAAGGAACAGAATCTTAACGCTCCTGTAAGTAAGTATGCGGCATTTGCATATACATCGGCACTTAACTACATTATATCCGAAGGAAAAAGTATAATGTACATGGGTGATGATACTGCCGTACTTTTTTGGGCTGACGGAGCGGATGATAACTATGCTCAGTATATTATGGGTGCGATGGGGAACGGTAAAACGACTTACTCCGAAGCCGATCTTCTCCAAAAAACACAAAGTATATTGAGAGGCGAGAAAGTCGAGTTCAACGAAAGCTATCTTGACCCAAATTGTAACTTCTATATACTTGGCATATCACCAAATGCAGGACGTTTGTCTGTGCGTTTCTTTATGAACAATACATTCGGTGACTTTATCAAAAATCTCAATGCCCATTATGAGAGAATGGATATAGTGCGTGCATCGTTCGATACATATGAGACCGTACCTATGTGGCGTATGTTGCAAGAGACTGTCAATATGAACTCAAGGAACAAGTCTCCGTCTCCGAATATGACGGGTGCGGTGCTGCAAGCCATATTGACAGACACACGTTATCCTGCGACGTTGCTCAATGGAGTTACACTTCGCATACGTGCGGACAGACGAATAAACCGTGAGCGAGCCGCAATTATAAAAGCATATTATTTAAAAAACAGGCATGAAAAAGTGCCGGAAGGAGTGTTGACCGTGTCACTTAACAGAGAGACAGACTATGTACCGTATTGCTTGGGACGTTTATTTGCAGTATATGAAAAAATACAGCATGACGTAAGTCCTGCCCTTAACTCAACCATAAAGGATAAGTATTTTGGTTCTGCTTCATCAACACCTGCTGTTGTATTTCCACAGCTTGATAAACTTTCACAGAATCATTTGAAGAAACTGCGTAGGGATGGAAGCGGAAAGAGCTACTATATTGAAAGTATTCGCAATGAGATAATGGACAAGCTGCCTATGACTTATCCGGTAAGACTCTCTCTTCCGGAGCAGGGTTCATTCCAGCTTGGATACTATCATCAGGTAAATGCCCTTTATACAAAAAAACAGGAGGATTCTGAAAATGTCTGATATCATAAAGAACCGCTATGACTTTGTCATACTTTTTGACGTGGAGAACGGAAATCCAAATGGGGATCCGGATGCCGGAAATCTACCGAGAGTTGATGCTGAGACCGGACTTGGTCTTGTTACCGATGTGTGTCTGAAGAGAAAAATCAGAGACTACGTTGAGACCATTAAAGAGGGTGAATGTGGATATCGTATCTATATAAAGGAAAATGTTCCGCTCAACAAAAGTGATGCCGAAGCATTTGATGCACTTGAGGTAAGCGATAAAAACGTGAAAGCAAAGAGAAAAGACGACCCCGAACTTGACAAAAAAATATGCGACTGGATGTGCAAAAACTTTTTCGATATTCGCACATTCGGAGCGGTAATGACTACTTTTGTAAAAAACAATCTTAATTGTGGTCAAGTACGAGGTCCGGTTCAGCTTGGATTTGCACGAAGCATAGAACCCGTTGTTCCGCAGGAGGTAACTATCACACGTGTTGCAATAACAACAGAAGCAGATGCTGAAAAAAAAGATACCGAATTCGGACGTAAATACATAGTTCCTTATGGTCTCTATCGTTGTGAGGGATATATTTCCGCAAATCTCGCAAGAAAAGTTACAGGCTTTACCGAGGATGACCTTGAACTGCTGTGGAACGCCATAATAAATATGTTTGAATATGACCATGCCGCCGCAAGAGGAAAAATGGTTGTGCGTGAGCTTATCGTTTTCAAGCATGACAGTGAACTTGGTTCTGCACCGTCATATAAGTTGTTTGATACCGTTAAGGTGGAGAGAACAAACGGAGAAACATATCCTGCACGCAGCTACAAGGACTACACAGTAACCGTAGATGAAGAAAGCATACCGAACGGAGTTACCTGTACACGCATGATATGACGTACTCCGAAGACGATTATCTCATATTGTCCGGTATACAGCATTTTTCGTTCTGTCGGCGGCAGTGGGCATTGATACACATAGAAAACCTTTGGGCTGATAACCTGCGAACGATAGAGGGAGAGTTTATGCACAAAAATGCACATGATAACTCCTATATCGAGAGCAGGGGAGACGTTTATATTTTGCGTGGGGTGAGTATTCATTCCGCAAGCCTTGGAATATCAGGTCAGTGCGATGTTTTGGAGTATCATAAAAGCGAGGTCGGAATAACTCTTCACGGAAAAGATGGTCTATGGCAACCGTACCCGATAGAGTATAAAAAAGGCGAACCGAAAGATGTGCCGGCTGACCGTTTACAGCTTTGTGCTCAGGCGATGTGTCTTGAAGAAATGCTATGCTGTGATATAAACAGTGGGGCATTGTTTTACGGAGAGATACGTCGCAGAGAGACAGTGGAGTTTTCGGTTGAGCTTAGAAATACGGTTCGTGATCATATCTCCGAAATGCACGAGTATGTAAAAAGAGGATATACCCCAAAGGTAAAACCTACGAAATCTTGTAATGCTTGCTCTCTGAAAGAACTTTGTCTACCAAAAATGCTAAAACAAACATCGGCAAAGAAATATATATCAGATATGCTTGAGGACTGAAGATGAAACAGCTGCTTAATACATTATTTGTTACATCCGAGGATATATATCTGTCTCTTGACGGGGAAAATGTTCTGGCGAATCGAGATGGTAATACAATAGCACGTTATCCTCTGCATACCTTGCAAAGTATAATCTCATTTTCCTATTCCGGAGCTTCAACTGCACTTATGGGAGCCTGTGCGGAACGTGACATTTCACTTGCATTCTGTAATCCATATGGCAAGTTTTTGGCTCGTGTAAGCGGAAAATCAAATGGTAATGTTCTGCTTCGGCGTAAACAGTACCGTGTGGCGGATGACCCCGACCAATGCTGTGAAATAGCTGTGAATATGATACTCGGTAAGGTATATAATTCAAGGCACAACATTGAAAGAAGTCGTCGTGACCATGAAATGCGTGTTGATACGGAACGTCTTGCCACTGCATCGGAACAGTTAAAAAATTCTTTTGTTGAAATACGTGACTGTAAGGAACTTGATGTTCTCAGAGGACTTGAGGGGTCTGCCGCATCCGTATATTTCGGCGTGTTTGACGAACTGATTCTGAACAGAAAAGACACATTTACATTTGATGGGCGAAGCAAACGTCCTCCACTTGACCCTGTAAATGCAATGCTTTCTTTTGCATACAGTTTGCTTGCCAACGATTGTGCCTCGGCTCTCGAAAGTGTCGGACTTGACTCATACGTTGGATTTATGCACAGAGATCGTCCAGGAAGAAGCTCTCTCGCACTCGACCTTATGGAGGAGCTTAGACCATGTTTTGCGGACAAATTCGTGTTGAGCTTGATAAATAATCGTGTCGTAAAAGAGAGCGATTTTGATTATCAGTCTACCGGTGCGGTGCTTCTGAATGATACGGGGCGAAAGACATTCCTCGAAAATTGGCAGAAAAAGAAAAAAGATACGCTGACACACCCATTCCTCGGCGAAAAAATGGTATGGGGAATGATTCCGTATCTTCAGGCACTTCTTCTTGCACGATATTTGAGAGGAGATCTTGATGCATATCCGCCGTTTTTGTGGAAGTGAGGAAAAATGTTGGTATTGATAACGTATGATGTGAACACGGAGACCGCTGATGGGAAAAAACGTCTGCGAAAAATAGCAAAGCAGTGTGTAAATTACGGTCAGCGTGTACAGAATTCTGTGTTTGAATGTAAACTTGAACCCGGACAATGTAAGTTACTGAAAGCAAAGCTGACAGAAATAATGGACAAAGAAAAAGACAGTCTTCGTTTTTATTATCTCGGCAACAATTATGAGAACAAGATAGAGCATATTGGATGTAAAGAAACATATATGCCGGACGATGTTCTTATATTATGATGCGAAGTAGCAGTGTACAGTAATAACCTGTCAGGCTCGCACCCTAAAAACACTATAAATTAGGGTATAAGAGTAATTTTCTGATTTTATATTGATTCAGAAAATCAAAAAATTATTTATAATAACGAAACCTCACAATAATTTTTGTGAAGTTTTGCTGTCACTCCCTACCCAGGGAGTGTGGATTGAAATTATCCCACAGTAATAGTCGCATTTTGTTTGCGTTGTCACTCCCTACCCAGGGAGTGTGGATTGAAATTCTGAATTTCTCATGATTAAAATCCGATGATGTTGGTCACTCCCTACCCAGGGAGTGTGGATTGAAATGTTACACGGTCAATACCCCAACCGTATTTCTTGAGTCACTCCCTACCCAGGGAGTGTGGATTGAAATTTTATCGTCAACCGCATAATGGAACGACACTTCAGTCACTCCCTACCCAGGGAGTGTGGATTGAAATCATGTACTTGTCGTGATTGCGGATTATCTCAGCTGTCACTCCCTACCCAGGGAGTGTGGATTGAAATCGGTACTGCGTTTGAGGCCTCGCCCGGTGACGAGAGTCACTCCCTACCCAGGGAGTGTGGATTGAAATCCTCCCAAAGAAAGAGCAGAGGACAGCTCTTGCCAGTCACTCCCTACCCAGGGAGTGTGGATTGAACCTTGTTTCCGCAGTGTCATCGCATGCCTAGTCACTTCCTTAACCGAGGTATCGAAAAACGGGTGATAAGAACAAAATATCAAAAAAAGACAGCCATATAATTGACTGTCTTTTACATTATTAATGCGATTTGTAACTGTTTCGCATTTTTACTTGCTTGCTGAAAGTCTTATTGTTTTTATTTCAAATGATTTGAAAGTCGAGCTTTATTGTGTTGTTTTGTTCTACTTTGAGTAGCTTGTGAAGTTCTTTCCGGTCTGTCTCACTTTCAAATTCTGTTCTCTTTGAATCCTTTGCGAGACGGATGTATTGTGGGTTATCCGATTTTTTCTATATTACATCAAATTACGCTTCAATGGTTGACAGTTGTACTTCGTTAAGGTATAATTATAAAAAAACTATATGAAATTTTAGGAATTGCTTTATGTCAAAGATATATCATAATATTGGCGTACTTGCACACGTTGACTCCGGAAAAACCACACTGACGGAACAATTGCTTTACCTCACAGGTGTTGTTCGTACAGCCGGAAGTGTCGATTCGGGTACAACCGCAACGGATAACCTCTCAATTGAAAGAAAACGTGGTATCTCCGTAAGAACCTCTACGGCTACTGCGGAATGGAACGGTGTTACCATCAATATCATAGACACGCCCGGTCATGTCGATTTCGCAGGAGAGGTTGAACGCTCACTTTCCGCACTTGACTACGCAATAGTTCTTGTTTCTGCGGTAGAGGGTGTACGAGCACATACTGAAAACATCCTCAAAGCTCTCGATGAAGCACACCTGCCGAGACTTGTGTTCATAAATAAAGTAGATCGTGCAGGTTCCGACACTTCTGCTGTGCTTGCGGAGCTTCGTAAGGTTTCGCCGAGTTCGTTTATGCCGCTGACAGTCTGCGAGAACGAGGGCTTTGACAATTTCATGTGCCGTATGAAGTCCGGAGATGATTTTTCTGCCGCCGCAACTGAAGCATTGTGTGAGCTTTCAGAAGAAGCTGAGGAAGCGTTTCTTATGGATGAAGTTCTGCCAGCCGACCGTGCAGAAGAACTTGTAAAGCGGGAAATATCGGAGTGCAGACTGACACCCGTGCTGTGCGGAAGTGCCAAAAATGGTGTCGGAGTACGTGAGATTGCCGATTTTATTACAACATTTATGCCGTCGTCCGAGCGTAGAGCCACCGATTCACTTTGTGGAGTCATATTCAAGATAGAGCATGACAAAAACATGGGAAAGGTGTCGCACATCCGTCTGTTCGGAGGAAAAATCAGCAACCGTGATGAGGTAAGCCTGATTCAGCCGATAGACAAGCGTAAGGTAAACCCCGACGGCGAGGAAGATGACGCTGTGGCACTCGAAGAAAAGCCACCCGTAACCGAAAAGGTATCGCAGATAAGGAAATTTACTGGCGGTCGCTACACAGATGCAGGCGAGGTTGTCGGAGGTGACATTGCGGCACTGTGCGGTATTTCATCGGCAAAAACAGGGCAGTTTGTGGGTTCACTTGAGCTAGGTGAGGCATATCAGCTTGCTACACCGTTCCTGCGAGTAAAAGTAACACCACTTGACGGAGACAACGAAAAGATTCCCGCACTTGCCGAGGCATTAAAGGAGCTGTCGGACGAAGAGCCGTACATAGATGCCAAGTGGGAAAACGGACAGAAAGAGATTGTAATTTCCACGACAGGCAAAATTCAGCTTGAGGTCATAGACTCACTCCTGCGTGAAAGATATAACCTGCCCGCCAATTTCTCACCGCCGACCGTTATCTATAAGGAAACACCGTCGGCAGTCGGATATGCCTATGCGGACTATACCATGCCCAAACCGTGCTGGGCGGCAGTTCGCTTTAAATTTGAACCGATGCCACGAGGATACGGAGTTTCATATCATGGTAAGCTTCCCTCAAATCAGTGCTTCTACCGATATCAGACACATATCCGTACATCGTTCTATTCCTGCCTTGAACAGGGTCTGTACGGCTGGGAGGTCACTGATTTCAAGTGTACTCTCGTAGGCGGTCAGCACCATACGATACATACACATCCGCTCGACTTCTTTGTATGTACACCGATGGCATTCATGAATGGACTTAAAGATATCGGCTCAACAATACTGGAACCACTTCTTAAAATGAGAATATCACTTCCTATGGAGCTTTCGGGAAAGGTTCTGAACGAGGTCATGAAAATGGGCGGAGAATATGACTCGCCTCTGCTTCTTGGTATGACATCGGTAATTGAAGCGATAGTTCCCGTTGCAACATCAATGGATTTTCCGCAGAAGCTCGCAACTCTCTCATCGGGAAAAGCCGCACTTAACACATCATTCTATGGCTACCGAGAGTGCAGAGACGGACTTGAGCATATAAATCCGAGAAGGGGAGTTAATCCGCTTGACAGGTCAAAGTGGATCCTTTGGGCAAGAGGAGCATACCAGCTCTCACAAGAGGAAATGTGGGGACTGTAAAACAACAAAACTAAAAAAGCGAATACAATCAGAAAACGACCCTGCTGAATATACAGTAGAGCCGTTTTTTGTTGTCTATTGATTTTATCGGTTAATTTCCGATAAGCATTCAAGCTGTGATGGATCGTAGGTGCTGTTGTAGCGAATCTGGATATCTATGCTGACCACCCCACCGGCTGCGTTGACCTTGCGAACGTAGTCACGCATATATGCACCATCATGTTTGCATCCCGGTTTTGCCCATCCTGCATATGGATTGCCATCGGGGGATACTCCAAGCGGTGCTAAGATATGTGGAACAGAGGGAGCAACATCTGTGCCACCTGGGATGCAAGTGAAATCGTTGAACTCGCCTGAGGTGAAGTCTTCATCTGGATACCAACGGTACAAATCCTCTTTTACTCCATTGTTTATAGAGAGCAGAGAATTGGGATTGCCCTTTTTTACGGCACGATAATATGGCGTGAGCAGCTCTGTGTTATAGCCGAAAAAGTCGTAGCAGCCGTCAATCCACCAGCCCTTTACTTGGTCTCCGTATCGCACGGCATATTCCTCAAGCACCGCAGCCCACTTTTCCACAAATGCCATTGAGACGTTCTTTCTAGGTTCAAGGAAGCCGAACTTCTCGCCAATGGGTTCATCTTTGTAAGGACCGTCACCGGTGAAATACAGGTACAGGTCGATGTCGTATTTGGCAAGGGCAGGTATCAGGTCGGCGATAAGGTCACGTCTGGCACAGGCTTCTCCGGGCTTGGTTCCGGCAATCTCGTCAAAGGTGGCATTGGGGGCACACATATACTGGCGACCCTGCATTAAGGTGATGAAATAATAGCCTGCTCCCACATCATGGAGGTCTTTAGCTACACGCTCCACGTCAAATAGCTCTACTCTGGCGTTCCAGTCGCTTTTGTGCGTAGGATTCAGTATTCCCGTGGTAGGTTCGCCGTAGAGAAAGTGGTTGAATACTCCCCATTTTCGGCTCTGCATTCTTTTTTTCGCTTCTGCAAGTGTCATATCGTTTTTCCTCCTTAATAGAATCCATCACAGATTATAGCATACATTTTTTACAAGCACAAGAGGGAGTTAGGTGAAAGTATACATTTACGAAAATCAAAATATACAATACAAAAACTTATGCTGAATATGCTCTGTATCTGTCGAATCATGTACATTTTCCGCCGTAAATCAAGGTATATTGCGTCCTTGCCGTGCTTTGCAAGTCTGTTTTTATAATCATTCCCATAAAAATTACCTAAAAACAGACTAAGTATCATGTTTATATTAATAAATATACCGAAAATAGAATATTTTTGCAAAACCCCTTGCATTTTGTCGGAGATGGTGGTATAATCTATCCATCACATAAATATACATTTTATTGCATAAATATTTAAGGAGTATATATTCATGAACAACAACATGAAAAAGAGCAAGAAGTATCTGGCGTCTCTCCTCACAATCGCTCTTCTTCTTCAGGCAGCACCTGCTATGCTTGCAGATGAAAACGTCACTGAGTCCGAGACAGTTCAGGCTAAAGCAACCTTTACAAACGTATCCGGAAACGGCGAGGATAAGATTTCTCTCTCCGAAGCACGCTCTTATAAAGCTATGATTCCCGTAAGCGGCGATGTTGATCCTGCTTCCGTTGTATGGACAATGACTAGATGCTCCGACAAGGCATACAACGATTCCGAAAAGTATCCGAATCAGCTTCAGGGCGGTGCTCTCAGCGAATGGGTAGCGGAAAACGATGAACCGTTCTTCAGCGAAGTTACAACTACTATCGAAGAGGTTGACGGTCAGAAATATGTTGTGGCTGAATTCAGCAACGGTTCATATTTTTACAGCTGGGGCGGAGAAGCGGATTACAGTGCTCCTCACACAAACGGTGGTTACTACCTCGATGTATGCGGATATTTTAACCTTACAGCTTCCGATGCAAACGGCGAGCTTGGTTCAGTAGAAGTAAAAATCTCTCCCTATGATGCATTTAATACAATGGAAGAGATTTACGACACCATAGATGATATGGTTGAGTTTGCGGCAGAGAACACAGACATTTACGTTGAAAAGTTCTCTATGGGTAAGTCCTCCGGTGAAATTTACGAGCCTATGGATATGCCCTACCT
>CAYTLG010000019.1:0-18921 GCA_964438725.1 uncultured Ruminococcus sp.
GTTATCACGCTGCCTGAATCTTCCGAGGAAAGTGCATCACGTCAGCAGAAGGAACAGGAAGAAGCAGAAGCTAAGGCTAAGGCTGAAGCTGAGAAAAAGGCTAAAGCAGAAGCCGAAAAGAAAGCAAAAGCGGAAGCTGAAGAAAAAGCAAGACTTGAAGCTGAGAAAAAAGCCATAGAAGAAGCGGAAGCCAAAGCAAAGGCAGAAGCTGAAGAAAAGGCAAGACTCGAAGCTGAGAAAAAAGCAAAAGAAGAAGCGGAAGCCAGAGCTAAGGCAGAGGCAGAAGAAAAAGCAAGACTTGAGGCTGAGAAAAAAGCCCAAGAAGAAGCGGAAGCAAAAGCTAAAGCAGAAGACGAAACAAAATCGAATACAAACACACAGGACAGATATATGAACGATAATAACAACGGAGCTTCACAGAACCGTGACGGAAATCGTCAGCAGAACCAGAGAAACGACAGAGGAAACATGGGCGAAAGAAAGCCGATGAATTCTCAGAACACCCAGAACGGCGAAAGAAGACCTTTCAACAGAGACAACAACCAGAATAATCAGAGAAACAACGGTCAGACAGGCGAAAATCGTCCCTATAACCGTGACAACAGAGACAACCGTAATGGTGAGGGCAGAAACAACGACAACCGTAATGGTGGTGGATTCAAGCAGAACAACGGCGGATTCCAGAACCGTGACGCAGTTCGTGACAAGGATCAGGGCAGAGACAGAGCTCCCGTTGCACCCAAGCCGAAGCCGAAGGTTGAATCCGGAGTTGAGAAGAAGCGTACAGGTAACACCCGTATTGTTGACACAAGAACATCTTCCGTAGACCTTTCCAAGTATGACGACAAGTTCGTAAACTACGGTCAGGATACCGATGATACACAGTCCAATAAGCAGAAGCTCAAGAAGCAGAACCAGCGTCCCGAAAACCGTGGAACAGGTAAGAAGAACGATAAGGAACGCTTTGCTATGGAAAAGCTCAAGAAGGCTAACATAGAAAAAGCGAAGAAACAGCCCCTCAAGATTACTATTCCCGATGAAATCACAGTAGGCGAGCTTGCATCCAGACTTAAAGTTACCGCTGCGGAATGCGTAAAGAAGCTCATGCTCATGGGAGTTATGGCAACCGTAAACCAGGTAATCGACTTTGATACCGCATACCTTATCGCAGATGAAATGGGTGCTGTCGTAACAAAGGAAGTTAAGGTAACTATCGAAGAAAAGCTCTTCTCAGAGGAACCCGAAAACGAAGAAGATCTCGAAATCCGTGCTCCTATCGTGTGCGTAATGGGTCACGTTGACCACGGTAAGACCTCTATCCTCGACGCTATCCGTCATACAAACGTAACAACAGGTGAAGCCGGCGGTATTACTCAGCATATCGGTGCTTACAGAGTAAATATCAACGACAGAGATATCACCTTCCTCGATACCCCCGGACACGAAGCGTTCACTGCAATGCGTGCAAGAGGTGCTCAGTGTACCGATATCGCTATCCTCGTTGTAGCGGGAGATGACGGTATCATGCCTCAGACAGTTGAAGCTATCAACCACGCTAAGGCAGCAGGTATCGACATCATCGTTGCTATCAACAAGATGGATAAACCCCACGCAAACGCAGATAACGTAAAGAATGAGCTTACAAAGTACGACCTCGTTCCCGAAGAATGGGGCGGTGACGTAATGTGCGTTCCCGTATCCGCTCATACAAAGATGGGTATCAACGACCTTCTCGAAGATATCCTCCTTATTGCAGACGTTAAGGAATATAAGGCTAACCCCAATAAGAGAGCAAAGGGTGTTGTAATCGAAGCTAAACTCGATAAGGGCAGAGGTCCCGTTGCAACTGTTCTCGTTCAGGATGGTACCCTCAGAAGCGGTGATATCGTTATTGCCGGTACATCCGTAGGTCGTGTTCGTGCTATGGTAAACGACCGTGGTATGAACCTCAAGGAAGCAGGCCCGTCCGTTCCGGTAGAAATTATCGGTCTTTCCGAAGTTCCGCTTGCAGGTGACGAGTTCAATGCAGTTGAGGACGAAAGAATGGCACGTGAGCTTGCTGACCAGAGACGTGAAAAGGCTAAGGAAGAACTCTTCAAGCAGAACGCTAAGGTAAACCTTGATGACCTCTTCTCACAGATTGCAGCAGGTGTAAAGGATCTCAACATTATCGTTAAGGCAGACGTTGGCGGCTCCGCAGAAGCAGTTAAGCAGTCTCTCGAAAAGCTCTCCAACGAAGAAGTAAAGATAAACGTAATCCATGCAGGTGTTGGCGGTATCACAGAATCCGACGTAACACTCGCAGCAGCATCAAATGCAATTATCGTCGGATTTAACGTCCGTCCCGTAAAGAGTGCCCTTGATTCCGCTGAAAGACAGAACGTAGATATCCGTACTTACAGAATCATCTACGAATGCATCGAAGAAGTTAAGGCCGCTATGAAGGGTATGCTTGCTCCGACCTATAAGGAAGTTCTTCAGGGTCATATCGAAGTTCGTCAGACCATTAAGGTTCCGAATGTCGGCATTATCGCAGGTTCCTATGTAACAGACGGTAAGGTAACTCGTCAGTCCCAGATCAGAATCGTTCGTGACGGTATCGTAATCATGGAAGACAAGATTTCTTCACTCCGCCGTTTCAAGGATGACGTTCGTGAAGTTGCAACCGGTTATGAATGCGGTATCGGTCTTGAAAAGTGCCTCGATATCCAGATCGGTGACGTTCTCGAAGCCTTCATAATGGAAGAAGTAGCAAAATAACGAAATGGTGTAATAACCCAGCAATAAACTAAAACTGTCGCTAGTAGTCGAAATGACCAAAACGGCAGTTTTTCTTTGTTGTTTGTGACGAAATTGTTTTTTTTGTGAACAAGCCATTGACAAGCACAATTTAGTTTGCTATAATCACTTCATAGAAGCAAGGCGGTCATGTTTGGGATAATTAATATGAGAACTTCTTGCCTATGTATTATGGTATTTTTCTCACATGGAGGACAAAGAAATGAAGAAACTTTTTAACGTACTTCTCGCAGGTGTAATAGTTGCTGCGTCAGCTCTCTCAGCAAGTGCAGGTTACTATATTTACGACTCATCCGATGAAGAATATTGGGATGCAGCCCTTGGCATGGTCGATAAGGAAGGCACAACATATTGGTGGACAGAAGATGGCGGTGCCGCTGACTGGTCCGTTGCAGTTGACTCAAACAGCGTTGAATACGATGGAACAAAGATTGCAGATAACCTTGCTTCCGGTTGGTATGAAGTAGTATTCTGTGGTGTAGGTACAACAGAAGATGAGTTCCCGGAAGAAGTAAACGGTAAGATTGCTTTCGCACTTCGTGGTGACTCTACATTCACAGTTAAGTCTGAAAACGCAAGCAATGCCGGTGCTATCGGTCTTATAGTTGGTAACAACTGCCGTCCCGAAGAATTTGTTGACGAAGAAGGTGTAGTTACCGCCGGTCAGTACCAGGTTTCCAATATGTCAGTTGAATATGAAACACTTCCTATGTGCATGGTATCCTCTGACCTTTCCGTTAAGCTCGTTTCCGAAATGACAGGTAAGTCCATGGCTGATACCGTTACAGCAGTTTCCGCTCTCGGTGCAGGCACAGCTACTACTATTGATTTCGTAGGCACACAGTCCGCATGGCTCTTCCTCGGCTCTTACGAAGAATACGTTGCTAACGCTACACGTACAGATGCAAACACAATTACAACAGCAGATGCACCTGCGGCTGAAGAAACAGTAGCAGAAACAGAAGCACCCGTTGTTGAAGAAACAGCGGCTGAAGAAACAGTTGCAGAGACAGAAGCACCCGTTGTTGAAGAAACAGCGGCTGAAGAAACAGTTGCAGAGACAGAAGCACCTGTAGCTGAAGAACCCGAAACAGTTGATGAACCCGTAGCTGAAACAACAGCTCCTCAGACATTTGACTTCGGTGTTGTAGCAGCAGTAGCAGCAGCAGTTTCCGCAGCAGGCTATGCTCTCACAAAGAAGAGATAAGTAAATTACTTAAATAAAAAAATCAGGGAAGAAATTCTCTGATTTTTTTGTTTATACCTATTTCCATAACTTTCATTCGGCTCTTACTTGAATTAATCTCCGGAAGATGTTATAATATGTCTATAACCCACGTTATGACGGAGATACCCTTGAAAAAAGTTTTATTATATACATTAGCTCTCGTCCTTGCGATGCTGACACTTACCTCTTGCGGTTTTTCAGAGGAGTTGTCACTTCTTTCGCAGGAATTCGATAATATCACAGAGTTTTTTCTTCCACCCATGTCTGACAGCGAGTCGAAATATCCCGTCAGAGCTGTCTATACGCTGAAATCAAGTCCGCTTCTTAATTCCACAGCTCACGCTGAAATTGTGTCATCTCCGTTCAATCCATCAGTTTCACCGAAAACAGTGTCGTCGGTCGGAATTACAGCAAAGCTCACGACCTACGACAGCACAAGAGTTGCTACGGAGGAAGAAAAAAACGCATACACGGTTGTAAAACATCCGACTGACCGCTCACTTTCCGCATTCACAAAACTATTTGACGAAGCCAACATAAGCTATGATACAGTTTACAGGGAAAACACCGCTCCGTCAGGTGAAGTTTTTGCGATAGAATATGCAGGTTTTTCTTGCAGTGACGGATATTTTGTAAATCCCTCTGTTTCGGTGACCTTGTATGTCAGTGCGGAAAAACGTGCTGATACGGCAAAAAACGGCGAAAACCTCGTATATATCACGTTCGATGATGGCCCAAGCGATAAAAACACAACAAAGCTCCTCGATATCCTCGATACATACGGAGTAAAGGCGGCGTTCTTTACAATGGGCAATGCGGTTGAAAAATATCCATCCTCCGCACGTGAAATAGTTGAGCGTGGACATATTTTCGCCTGCCATTCCGTAACTCACGACTATAAAAAAATATATGCCTCAACATCCGCACTTGAAGAAGAAATAACGGAGTGGGAAAGCATAGTCGGCAATGCGGGAATATCGGTTGGAAGTATCGGACAGCTCATGTTCCGCTTTCCCGGTGGTTCGGTCGGGAACTATTTTACAAAGTCGGAAGCACAGGATATGAAATCCATGCTCGAAAGACGTGGCTATCTGGTCTACGACTGGAACGTAGTTACAAACGACTCCATACTGTATATGGCACCTGAGGACACGTACAGCTATGACTATATGCGTGACAGCTTTACCGAGAGCCTTAACCTATGCCTTAACGAAAACAAAAGCAAACAGAATGCCCCGATAATAGTTCTTATGCACGAAACGGTGGACGAAACGGTAGACCTTCTTCCGTGGGTGCTTGAGTACTTCATCTCAGGCGGATATTCCTTCGGAGATTTGCGAGATTTGGGAGTATCGTGGACGTTTTCTGACAGATAACAAAAAATCACGGCTGCACTATCCGAATAAACGGAACAGCAGTCGTGATTCTTTTTATTTAAGCAGTTTCTTCGGGAGCTTGTATTCCTCAAATTCCTGCTCATCGTATTTCAGTACCTGTGTGCTTTCGTAGCCGTCTCTGAGTTTCATTACAGCCGAGACCTGTTCAAGCTCGCCCACATTTACACCGTGTGCAATGAGTCTGCGGTAGCTGTACATCCATTTTTCGCCCGACTCAACCGTTTCGCAGGGAAATTCTTCACCCGTAGTTTCGTTGCGGAGAATGAACTCGAATTCATGACCTTCTTCCATGTCGGTGTAGCCGTAAACACTGTTGTTCCAACGAACCGCAAGCTGTGCATCGCCCGACTCTGTGTTATAATAGAACGCATACGCCGAGAAATATCCCTCAACGGACATTTCAGCCGATACATCGACCGTATATGTTAGTGATTCACCGTCAGAATATGCGTCGCTCCATCCCTCCGTCATGATAGGGTCGGAAAACATACTTTTATCAGCCACAAGAGCACAGCGTATTACGAACAACGCACACAGGGATAGGACAATTACAGTACCGAGAGTTTTTACAAATTTTTGCATGGCAATACCTCATCTGCCGAAAATAGCTTCACTGATTATATCATTAAAAAATGAACTTTTCAAGTGATATAGAAGTCATGTGTGCAAAATGGAGAAAAATTTTCGTAAAATTGTCAAAGGTATTGTAATTTTAGGTGTAATTTGCTATACTTGAGAAAACCAAACGAAAAACTTAAAAAGGATGGTGTAAATTATGCTTTTATCAACACAGACCGATGCAGTATTCGGTAAGGTAGGCGAAAAGGAAGGTATTGACATCTTTGCCCGTGCAGGATACGATGCAATCGACTTCTCAATATTCGCAATGTCGAATGATGGTTCTCCGCTGAACTCCGTTGATATTAACGAATATGCAAAAAACCTTCGCAAAATGGCAGAGGATGCAGGTCTTCGTTTCAATCAGGCACACGCTCCGTTCCCGGGTTGGAGAGTAGGCGATGATGCTTACAACGAAAAGCTCCCTCCGAGAGTTATCCGTGCGATAAAGATTGCCGGACTTATCGGTGCAAAGGCTATCGTAGTTCATCCTATCGCAGTTCCCGGTGGTGGAGAAGCTCAGAAGGAATTCAACCTCAAGTACTACCGTGATATGGAACAGGTAGCTCTCGACTATGGTGTAAAAATCGCACTTGAAAATATGTGGGGTTGGGACAGCAGACGTGGATATATCGTTCCCAACGTATGCTCATTCGGTGAAGACCTTGCTGATTACTATGACGAGCTGAATCCCGAAGCGTTCACAGTATGTCTTGACCTTGGACACTGCGGACTTGTTGGTGACGAAGCCGACCATGCTATCCGTGTACTTGGAAACAAGAGACTCGGAGCATTGCACGTTCACGACAACGATTACAGAGGCGATACACATACCATCCCCTACGACAGAGGATGCAAGATGGACTGGAACAAAATCACAACAGCACTCGGCGAGATAGACTACAAGGGCGACTTCACATACGAAGCTGACTGCTTCCTCGGAAGATACGATAAGGATACACTTCCCGAAGCCGTTTCCTACATGGCAGCACTTGGACGCAAGCTCATTGCAAAGATAGAAGCCGCAAGAGGATAAATTTATGGCAGGACGATACAGATTTCTGCGTTTTGCAGACTTCAAAGATAAAGCCGTTACTTTGAGCTACGATGACGGAGTTCGTGATGACATACAGCTTGTTTCTATAATGAATGAATACGGACTCAAGGGTACGTTTAATATAAACTCCGGAATGTTCGGTGAGGGAAACGGCTGGAGACTCAGTCAGGATGAAGCAAAGGAGCTGTATCTTTCGGGCGGTCATGAAGTGGCAGTCCACGGAAAACAGCATCTTTCCTTGGCGGATATTACTCCCGAAGCTGCGGTGAATGACGTTCTCTCCGACAGAATCGCACTCGAAAAGCTGACCGGCGGTATAGTCAAGGGTATGGCATATGCCAACGGAAGCTATAACGATGAGGTTGTCGGAATACTGAAAAACTGCGGTATCAAGTACAGCCGTACCGTTATTTCAACAGAAAGATTTGATATTCCAAATGACTGGCTCAGACTTCCTGCGACCTGCCACCACAATAACCCGAATCTTAGCAGGCTTGTTGAGAATTTTCTTGCACCTGCGGGTGGATATTATTGGTCGAAAACTCCGAAGCTGTTCTATTTGTGGGGACACAGCTACGAGTATCCGAGAGACAATAACTGGTCGGTGATAGAAAACTTTGCAAAGACTGTCGGCAGACGAGATGATATCTGGTATGCCACAAACGTTGAGGTGTATGACTACGTTCAGGCATATAACCGACTTGAGTTTGACGTAGAGTACAGCAGAGTATATAATCCGACTGACAAGGATGTTTGGCTGAATATCAACGACAAGGAAATATTAGCCGAAAAAGGCAAAACTACCGAAATTAAATAAAAAAACAACTCCTCCGAAAAATTTAAGCGGGGGAGTTATTTTTGTTCAGCTGAATATTACTTATATCTGTACAGTTTCATCTGACCGGGGGCAAGCCAGTCTCCGCTTACGTCCTCGTTTTCGTTTTCATAGTAGGAGGCATCCCAGTGGTCGTACTTCACACGGGTGAGCTTATGCTCCCATGTAAATCTTTCAAGCTCTCTTGCACCGTGAGCCATGTGTATCTGGAAAAGTCCGCTTTCGGTAGTAGAGTTGTTTACCACAGCAATGTACTTTCCGCCATCCTTTTCAAAGAAGCCGACAACAGCAGGCAGACCGTGGTCGCAGGTCACATCAAGGATATCTTCGCTTGTCTCGTGAGACTTGAACAGCTCGTATCCGCCGTAAGCCTTGCCGACATGGTAGGTTGCAATGTGTGTTGCATCCTTGAAGAAGTCACCGAAGTGAGTGAGGAAGTGGCGGTTTACTCTCGACATACGGTAGAAAGTCTCGGTCTTGTTTCCGAATTCGTCTATCGGGGCAAGTCTGTAATTTGATACGGGATTGCGTTCGTATACGAAGAACCAGAGTATGCCTTTCATTCCAGAAGCTACTGCGGTGTTGAGTTGCCAGCGGAGGTCATCCTCATTCGGAACACGGTAACGGAAGTGACCTACGGACAGAAGTGTAGTCCAAGGCTCAATTCCCGTTGTATCTGCCGCATCCATGTACATACGAAGATTCTTGTAGTAGTTGTGTACACCGTCCTCACCCGGATTCATCTGTGAATAGCAGTCGTAGCACAGTATTCTGAGGTCTGACTGTTCTGCCATTCTCTTTGCCCAGTCGGTGAAGGTGGGAGCTTTGAGAATATCTTTTTCCTGACCGTCCCAATACGGAAGGAAGTTGATATGCGGTGTAAGCTCAGGTGCAACTTTAAGTTGAATTTTATGTGCGGCAATACAGTTTTCAAAGGCTTTGTCGCTCCACGGCTCATCACCTACATGGAATCCCATTACAGCAGGGTGACGACCGAAGTCATCGTATACCTGACGGAATACCTTTTCGTATTCTTCCGGTTCGTCCGCTGCGTTGTTCCATCTCGAACGGCTATCGCAGAGTATTACCTTGATATCGTGCTTTTCGCAGGCATCAAGTATTTCCAGCATATCTTCTTTTTTGCAGTTCGGATCAAATTCCGGGCTGTTTGCCATTGTCATTCCAAGCTCTGCCCAGTCGTCAACGTCCTTTGCGTGAAGCTGACCTGTTTTCGTGTAGTTCCAGAATCCTATCGGGAATTTTTCCATGATATCCTCCTTGTAATTGATGTTTCGTCTTATTCAAAATCTACCCAAATAAGTCGGGCAGTTCTCTTTTCTTTCATTGCCAAGGTCGTTTCACCGTTTTCGGTAGTCCAAGTCTCACCGTTGTCCTCATCTGTGAACGTGATTTTATTGGCGAACGGGAGCTTTATCTCAAGCGTGTTACTTTCGCAGTCCTCCTGACGGAACGCAAGTATTATACCACGCTTTTCCTCGTCATTTATGTATGCGAATGCGGTGAATCCGTTCTTTTCTTCCTTTGAGTGCCACGGGGTCAGCGTGTAGAATTCACAAAGAAGGTAGTCCTTTATTTTTCTCCACTCGTGCAGACCGAAACGGAGGATTGAGAAGTCCTGCTCCTTATCCTGTACGAACTGAGAATCTACGTTGAGTGCGGGCAGGTATGAGGCTCTCCAGGTGTAGGTGTCACTGCGTCCTCTTGCATCAAGCTCGCCGATTTTTTCCTTTGTGTTAGCTCCGCAGAACGGTATCCATTTGTTGAAGCCCCACGACATCGACAGTCTGAGGGCAGTTGTGGTTCTGTCTGCGTCACTTCTGAGCAAGGGAATACCACGTCTGAGTGATTCAAGGTCATTTCTTCCACCGCCCGAAGCACATGAATCAACAAATCCGCTTCCTCCGAATGAGAGGGTGCAGTCTATGATATCATCCCACATACGATAGTGAGCATCTATGAATTTGCATTCCGTGATACCGTCTCTGTTTTCTTCCTCAAGTGAATCCAGATATTTCCAAAGTGAGCCGGGGTCGCTGTTGTTGTCCTCACGGTATATCTCAACACGGTTTTCACGCATTACATTGCAGATACGACCAACCGTCCAGTCGTAGCATTCCTTAATACCGATGTTGTTCGATATTGAGCCTATTCCGTCACGCTTTATCGCCCAGCTTGGGTCATAGCCGAAGTTTTTCGAGAGATTTTCAACGTCCGTTACTCTCTCAGGCTCAAACCACATGAGTGTACGCATTCCGTTTTCACGTGCGAAGTCTGTCGATTCACGGAAGGTTCCGTCAGGCCATTTTGAAGGGTCAAGCTCCCATGTACCTACCGTTCCCCACCATTCGCTTTCGGGGGATGAAAGGTCCGGTGCGACATACCATCCGGCATCGAACCAGCGAACGTCAACCTTTGCGTCCTCCTCTATCATTTTCTCAAGAGACGGTTTCCATGTGAAGTATCTTTCGGAAATACTGCCGTCAGAGTTCGGAATACCGGTGTCATTAGCCAGACAGCAGGTTGAAAACGGCTTTACACACTCACCGGTGCTGTCATTTTTCGGGAGATTGCACTCAACGAACCAACGTCTCCAGTAGTTTGTGGCATAGTTTTCGTCACGGACTGTATACGGAGCTACAACAAAAAGGGCAGTGCGTATGGTCTCGTGCGGTTTAAGATATGTCTTTATGCCGTTCGTGGAGCTGAGCGTGCAGGAAGTAACTCCGTCGGAATATGCGAAATCGGAAGTCCAGGTTCCGCTCCAACCTATCGCAAGCATAACACCGCCATCCCCGTATTCAAGATTGAAGTAAGGGAAATTTACGTGTGTCGGGCGACCGCTGTCTGAGGTGAAGTGAACATTTTCGGTGCAAAGGTCGTGACTGTACGGACGGTACTGGTTTTCGTGGTCTCCGAGTATTCCGGAAAGTCTGGGACGTTCACCTGCGAAATCAAGACGGCATCCCATGTCCTCTATCACAGGGGAGTTTTCGTCCGTGTTGTTAGTGAAACGTACTGTCCATTCCGTAACACCGAAATCCTTGTAGAATGAGAGGGTCAGAGTAACGTCCACTCCGGCTTCGGCAAAATTGAGCGTGGTAGTTTCACGTTTTCCGCTTACCTCAACCGTTTTTGATACAGGTGAGTCAAAGCCATTGTGACGTGTTCCGCCTATCGTGTGGTAGAACGGAAGCAAGGTCGGGTCGTCTGCGATACTGCGGTACCATGCCTCCGCTTTTGGATTGGTGTAGCTTTTCATGTCGTCCTCCCATATGCGGGTTAATTTTAATCATATTATATAGTTTAGACTTAGAAAATGCAAGTATTTTGTGAAAAAATATGTGAGCTTTGTTCGGAAATATAATAAAAATGACCTCCGCAAGTTTGCCGTTATGCAAAACCCTGCGAGGGTCATTGTTATTTTGTAATTTTCATGCCGTATAGCTCTGCGAATTTAACTGAGTCCACACGTGCGTTTTCGGCATCACGTGCGATTGAATTTCTCAGTGCATCGAGGGACGGGAATTTCATCTCACCACGAAGTCGGCGAACGAAATAGGTTGTAACAGGGATGGAGTAGATGTCACCTGAAAAATCCATTATGTATGTTTCCAGCGTGACATCGTTTTCATCCGAGTTTACGGTGGGTCTTGAGCCTATGTTGCAGACTCCGCCGTACAGCTTGTTTTCACCGCCGTATTCAAAGCCGTTCAGTGAGCTGTATATTCCCTTAAGCGGGAGAGCCTTCTGTTTCACGGGTCGCTGATTTATTGTCGGAAAGCCTATTGTACGTCCAAGCTCTTTTCCGTGACGTATAACATCTGTTACCGAGTATATACGACCGAGCATGGAGTTGGCTTCTTCCATACGTCCGTCCGCTATGAGCTGTCGTATTGTGCTTGAAGATACGGTTACACCGTCAAGTGCAAACTCGTTCACCGTAGTCAGTGAGATACCTTTTTCACGGCAGAACTCACGCATATCGTCCGTTGAACATTCCGCTCCCTTTCCGAAGTGGTAGTTGAAGCCACATATTACACGGGCAGGAGACAGCGAAGCTATGCAAACCTCAAAGAAATCACGACCGCTCATACCGCAAAGTGTCGGAAAATCGTCTATAATAACGGCATCCACACCTGCTTTTTCCAAAAGAGCGAGCTTTTCGTCAATTGTGGTAAGCAAAACCTCAGCTTTCGGAAGAGCAGCGAACATTCTTACGACCGAATATGAGTCCTTACCTATGCTTTCTTCAATGAGCTTCATATGCCCAAGATGTACGCCGTCGAAAAAGCCGAGAACCACGCTTACGTTTTTTCCGTCCGAGGGGAGAGTGAGCTTATTGTTTATACCATACTCACCGGTTGAGTAGACCTGCATTTATAATACCTGCTTAATATATTTTAAGTGCGAATACGGGACATACCGCCGTACAATATCCGCATCTGACACATTTTGAGTCATCGGGAAATGCACGGAAACGCTCCGTCTTTTCGTTAGACTGAGATATTCCGTTTTCCGAGAGAAATTCATCCGTAAAGGCTACGCCGTCCTCGTCACTGTCGGTCACGTGA
This sequence comes from uncultured Ruminococcus sp., assembly GCA_964438725.1. GTDB lineage: Bacteria > Bacillota > Clostridia > Oscillospirales > CAG-272 > UMGS1696. Next base: position 12,527 of record CAYTLG010000019.1, read on the forward strand.
ACAAGTGTCAATGCACCCGAAGCACAGCGTTTGACACATGAACCGCATCCCTCACAGTATTCCTCAACATGGAGTGAACGGTGCTTGTGCGAGAGCTTTTCTTTGTCCTCTGTGCTGAACGAGCCGTCAGTGAGAAAACGTAGATTTGCGTCAACTTCCTCGACAGACTGCATTCCCACAGCCGCCGCATCAATATAGTCACGTGAGAGTACAAAACCGAGTGCTTCTTCAGCGTTTTCAGAGAGATGACCGCCGCCGAGAGCCTTCATTGCATATATTCCCACACCCATAAAGTGCAGTTCGGATACAGCCGCCGCCATATCACGCTCACCACCATCGGCAATACCTATTCCTGCCTTGTTGTACAAAGGATGACATACATCAAGCAGAATACCGTCACGCTCATACAGCTTTATAAGTCCACGAACGAGGGCTACATGATGAGTAGAAGCACCTACCGCACGTATTATCCCCTTTTCACGGCATTCAAGGAGGTATTCAAGTGCCTCCATATGTCCACGGAGAGTGTCATAGCTTTCCTGTTCGTGAAGCATGAATATGTCAATAACGTCACGGTCAAGCTCACGTCGTGCTTCCTCAACGGCATCTATGGCAAGCTGTCGTGAATATGCGTATGTCTTTGTTGATACGAGAACAGCTTCCGGGTGTCGGCATTTTTTCAGTCCCATGCGAATGAGGTCGTAGTTTTCGTAATACTGAGCCGTGTCTGTCATGTTTATACCGCAGTCAAACGCATATGCGATAACGTCCGAGGCTTCATCCGTCGGAAGTGCGGCCTGCATTTTTGATACGGTGAGTGAGCCGAGAGCTATTCTTGATACCTCAGGCAGACGAGGCGAGAGCTTTACCTTTGGAATATTCATCAAAGTCCGAGATACTCCGTAAGAAGTGCCGCCATAAGCTCGTCACGGTCGATACGTCTGATGAGTCCACGTGCGTTTTTGTAGTTTGTGATATAGGTCGGATCTTCTGTCAGGACGTAACCCACGAGCTGGTTTATCGGGTTGTAGCCCTTTTCGCTGAGAGCATCGTATACGGCACGGAGAAGCATTTTTCTCTCCCTGTCACGCTCTTCCTCACGGATGGAGAAGGTTATGGTCTTGTCCATTTCGTTTTTCATCATTTTGTGTTACCTCCGTTAAAAATTATGTCATAAGCCCAATATATAGTGTGAGCTTTATATATCGCATCTGCCCCATGTTTGGTAAAGTTACGTGCTTATGTACGATGAGGTGTGCGGTATTTTTATATTAATTCTGCTTTTATGCGGATTAAAAAACAATGTCTCACTATATTATATCAAATCATGTGCTGGATTGCAATAATATATTCAGTAAAACTTTTGTTAAAAGCAGATTCTATGGTTAGTGTGCGAAAATTGTGAACGTGAAATTTGTGTATTTTGAAGCAATCCATTGACATTCATGAGTCCTTTGTGATAAAATTAAAGAGGAAAGCTATATCATTTTTATATAACAGGTAACATAATGAAAATTAAAATAAAAATCATCAGTCTGCTCGTTCTGAGTGCATTGCTCCTCACCTCATGCCTCAGAGAAGCCGCTAAAATTGACAAAAACAGCGGTATCGGACGAGAAAACGTGACACTGACTGAGCGTGAAACCGAACCCGATACGGAGGAGAACGATACAGAAAAGGAAACTGAAACCGATAAGGAATCAGGCGATGACGGATACACACCACCGCCGCTCGGCAAGTCAGATGAAACCACCTCCACCACACTTTCATGGACGGAAAAGGACGGAAAATATACCTATACCTTCCCCAAGAGAGATGACAGCGGTCTTGCTACGATAGCGGAGATGGATTCTACCTCCACCGCACTTTTCGATGACCAGGGTGACGACCTCACAGGTTCATGGTACTTTGCAAAGACGAATTATGATATGTCCACGGGTGAATCTTCCGTAGTTTGGGATCGCTCAAAAAGTACGATAGACCTTATTAACAAGTACGGTGCTATTTACAGAGGTGACGAAATCGGAAAGGTATGCTACTTCACCTTTGACTGCGGTTATGAATACGGCCCTACAAGCGATATCCTCGACACACTCAAGGCTAAGAACGTGCCGTCAATATTCTTCCTCACAGGACACTATGTAAAGTCGGAGGATAAGCTCATTCAGCGTATGATTGACGAGGGACATATTCTCGGAAACCACACCGTAAACCATAAAAATATGACTCAGGTAACAAAGGAGACATTCGTTGATGAGCTTGAAGGACTTGAAAAGCTCGTGTATGACAAATTCCCAGATGCACCCAATATGTTGTACTGGAGACCTCCGCAGGGTGCCTGCAACGAGTGGGTGCTGAAGCTCGCCGACAAGATGGGATATCATACCGTAATGTGGTCGTGGGCTTACTATGACTACGATACCGAAAACCAGCTTGAGCCGTCCGTTGCTCTCGAAAAGGCAAAGAACGGACTTCATCCGGGAGCAGTATACCTCTTCCACACCGAATCCACAACAAACGCAGCTATTCTCGGTGACCTTATCGACTGGATACGTGGACAGGGCTACAAGATACTTCCCATATGTGATATAAATACGGAGAATAACTAATGAATTATATGATAGCAATGAGCGGTGGAGTAGATTCCTCCGTTTCACTGTACCTGACGAGAAAAATCCTTTCCGCTGATGAGCGTCTTGTCGGAGTTACCCTTGCACTTTCGGAGAAAAACACATCGGGAGAAGCTGCGGACGTGAAAAACATAGCCGATGCAAGATCCGTGTGTGAGAATCAGAGCGTGGAGCATACCTCGCTTTATGCCTATCCGGAGTTCAGAGCTGCCGTAATAGACTATTTTACCTCAAGCTATCTCCGTGGCGAAACTCCGAATCCGTGTGTGATATGCAACCGTGAAATAAAGTTCGGACTTCTCTATGACTACGCAAAAAAGCTCGGATATGATGCAGTCGTTACCGGACATTACGTAAGACGTGCCGTTATCGGTGATTACACCTACATCAGACGTGCAAAGGATCTCAAAAAAGACCAGAGCTATGTTCTCGCTATGCTCAGTCAGGCACAGCTCAGTGCGGCAAGATTCCCGCTTGGAGACTACACAAAGGACGAAGCACGTGAAATTGCCGCTGCAAACGGATTTGTAAACGCACATCGCCACGATTCACAGGATATATGCTTTATTCCCGACGGAGACTACGTTGCATTTATGAAAAAGCTCGGTATTGCTCTCCCGCCTGAGGGAAACTACCTTGATGAAAGCGGAGCGGTGATCGGCAAGCACAAGGGTCACGTGAATTATACCATAGGTCAGCGAAAGGGACTCGGTATATCCCTCGGAAAGCACGCATTTGTTATCTCAAAGGATGCGGACAAAAACGAAATAGTGCTTGGAGACGAGAGCGGACTTTATAAAAAGCGTGTTGACGTGTGTGGTCTGAATCTCCCCTCCGACCCGAAAGCACTTGACGGAGAGACCAGAGTTGCGGCAAAACTCAGATATTCACATAAGCCGTCGCTCGCTGTTTTTACAAGGGTTGACGAAACAAGCGGATATCTTACCTTCGATGAACCGCAGAGAGCCCCAACTTCAGGTCAGTTTGCGGTAATGTATACACCCGATGCCGCAGATAATGACGAGAGCGTTTCATCAATGGCGTGCGTTCTCGGCGGAGGTTGTATAATATGAAGAATATTCTCATAATTGACGGACAGGGTGGCGGTATCGGTCGTCAGCTCGTCTCGGCAATAAAGGAAAAACTTCCCGATTCTGTGGTGACTGCGGTGGGTACAAACAGTGCTGCAACCTCGGCAATGCTCAAAGCCGGTGCAGACAATGCCGCAACGGGAGAAAACGCAGTCATTGTTGGATGCAGAAAAGCAGACATTATAGCAGGACCTGTCGGTATCGTCATAGCGGATTCTCTTTTCGGGGAAATAACACCGTCCATGGCTGTTGCGGTAGGGCAGAGTAATGCAAAGCGTATACTCATCCCCGTGAACCACTGCGACAATATGGTAGTCGGTGTAAGCGAAAAAACTGTCGGAGAGCTTGTTTCAGCTGCTGTGATAGAAATTTGTCGTGACTGATGATAAAATATCACGCAAGTTCATAATCTGTTAAAAAATTGCGTATATATTTGTCACGTTTTTGTGATATACTTCAACGTATCAAGATATCCTATAAAGGGTAAGAATACAATTACAGGAGGATATATATATGAAAAACGAAAAGAGCACTCTTGAGACCTTAAAGGTAATATTCATCGTTATCGGTGCGGTAGTAAGCCTTGCTGCTCTCGTGGCAGTTGTATACAACATCTTCAAGAAGTATTTCCAGGTAACATTCGAATGTGACGGAGATTGCGAAGGCTGTGCAGACGATTGTTTCGGTGAATGCGAAAGCAACTACGAACCCATCTGCTGCTGCGAAGATGAAGTAGACGAAGAAGAAGTTGTTGAGGACGAAGAATAATTTTCCGCTTCAAAAATAAACGAAAAGTACGCTTGTCGGGATATCTCGATAGGCGTACTTTTTTGTTTTTAACATAATATTATACTTTTTTACGTTGATAATGCGGTGTGGATTTGATATAATGTAGAAAAAGACTCAGCACTCTCATTTATCGGAGATTATTGATGAAGAAAAACAATGTTTCACGTATCATAGCAGTTGGTGCGTTTTATATAATCATAATGCTTATTTTTGTCGGACGGCTTCTGTATTTGCAGGTGTCGGGTAACATTCGAATGTGACGGAGATTGCGAAGGCTGTGCAGACGATTGTTTCGGTGAATGCGAAAGCAACTACGAACCCATCTGCTGCTGCGAAGATGAAGTAGACGAAGAAGAAGTTGTTGAGGACGAAGAATAATTTTCCGCTTCAAAAATAAACGAAAAGTACGCTTGTCGGGATATCTCGATAGGCGTACTTTTTTGTTTTTAACATAATATTATACTTTTTTACGTTGATAATGCGGTGTGGATTTGATATAATGTAGAAAAAGACTCAGCACTCTCATTTATCGGAGATTATTGATGAAGAAAAACAATGTTTCACGTATCATAGCAGTTGGTGCGTTTTATATAATCATAATGCTTATTTTTGTCGGACGGCTTCTGTATTTGCAGGTGTCGGGACAGGACTATTACTCCATGTCTACGCCGGCGAGAACCTATAAAAGACAGGTCACCGTTCAGGCACAGCGTGGTGAGATATTCGACAGAAACGGCAAAGCAATAGTAAAAAATAAATATACCTACGACATTTCGCTTGATTATGCAACGGAACCCGACAGCGACAGTGACCTGAACGATATGATACTTGAGGTGCGTTCTCTTGCTAAAAAGCACGCCTGTTATGAAAGCCTTATCGAGCCGAGATATTCCCTTGACATAACGGTGGATAAAAACGGTCTTGAGTTCAGCTACCCCGATGGACTTTTCGATACCGCACGTGGACGCAGACTCACAAAGCTGCTTGACGAGCTTGGTGTTGATGAGGAGGCGGATATAAATAAGGAAGCCGAAACACTCATGCTGTACTATGGAATCATGACACGTGAGAAAAATGCGGAGACGAAGGAGTACGAGACGTATTACAACTACCCCTACGATACCGCCGCACAGCTTTTGCTTATCAGACTTGATATGACTCTCTCAGACCATTCCTCAGTTCAGCCATATACTTTGGCAGAGGATGTTCCACTTTCATATATCAGTGCAATCGAGGAAAAATATAACCGTGGCTTCATCGTATCTGTCGAGGCTTCACGTGACTATATGTACCCCGGATATGCCTCACACATTCTCGGACAGATAGGAAAGATACAGAACAACGTGGATTATTACACAGAGCGTGGATATTCACTTGATGCGGTTGTAGGTCTTTCTGGAGTAGAATCCGCCTTTGAAGAATATCTCAGAGGGCAGGACGGTGTTCTTACGATAACAGAGGACGAATACGGAAATATAATCTCCGCCGAAATGACAAAAGAGCCTGTTGCTGGTCAGGACGTGTGGCTCACACTCGATATGGGAATGCAGGTAGTCGCAGAAAACGCACTTGCGGAGAACATATTTAAAATACGTGCGGAAGCTACAAAACCTCTGTCGGGTGAAGACGCATCCACAGGTGCAATGACCGTGCTTGACGTGAATACGGGTGAAGTCCTTGCGATAGCGTCATATCCGACATACAACCTTGCGACATATTACGAGGATTTCTCAAGACTTTCGCAGGATGTAAACCGCCCGTATCTTAACAGAGCCTTGAACGGTACATATGCACCGGGTTCTACGTTCAAGGTAGGCGTTGCGGTTGCGGCTTTGACTGAGGGCATAATCGAAAAGGATACCGTTATAGATGCACAGGGTAAGTA
>CAYTLG010000020.1:0-18177 GCA_964438725.1 uncultured Ruminococcus sp.
AAACCTTAGCACCACCGAGGATAGCAACGAAAGGTCTCTTAGGATCGCTGAGAGCCTGACCCATAACGGTGATTTCCTTCTGGATGAGGTAACCGCAAACTGCAGGGAGGTAAGCTGCAACGCCTGCTGTGGAGGAGTGAGCTCTGTGTGCAGTACCGAATGCATCGTTTACATAGATTTCAGCCATGGAAGCGAGCTTTTCGGAGAATGCGGGGTCGTTCTTTTCTTCAGCTGCGTGGAAACGAACGTTTTCGAGAAGGAGAACTTCGCCTTCCTTGAGGTTCATTGCCATTTCGTGAGTCTTTTCACCAACTACATCGGGAGCGAGAGTTGCGGGAACACCTCTGTCGTTAAGAGCAGCAGCGATGATTCCGAGAGAAAGAGCAGAACGATCCTTCTTAGCCTTTTCAAGAGCAGCTTCAGTAGCAGCAGCCTGTTCAGCTTCGGGAAGAGCAGCGATCTTAGCCTTTTCCTTCTTGTTGAGGGAAACCTTTTCGTCAAGTACGTTGTGGGGTCTGCCCATGTGAGAGCAAAGGATAATCTTAGCACCATGCTCCATAAGATACTTGATTGTGGGAAGAGCTCCGTCAATTCTCTTTGCGTCAGTGATAACGCCATCCTTTACAGGTACGTTGAAGTCGCATCTTACAAGGACTCTTTTGCCCTGGACGTCGATATCCTCTACGGATTTCTTGTTGTAAGTCATATTCTACCTCTTTAAAATTAGAAATATTTTTTCACGTTATTAATATACCACAAATTCCCGATTTAATCAACCGTTTTCACAAAAAAATTACGATGAAAGATAAATCAAGTTACAACTTGGCAACAGAATGGCTGTATGACATGAAAAACGGTGCATTTCGGACAAAAAAACGGATTATTATCCCCATCACACTAAAAAACAGTTATCCTGCCGTTGACAACTCAACATCAATCTGCTAAAATTATCATTGAACATATATTTACTTACATTAATTTATACGGTATAACGATGCTTGATAAAACTCTACTCCAAAAACTTCTGCCGACTGTCTCGGTCATCACAAAGAAAACGACTGTCTCGACAAACAACGATGCAAAGCTCCTCATAAACGACATAAAAAATGACACTCTGATAACAGCTGAGGAACAAACCGGCGGAAGAGGTCGTCAGGGTAAGAGCTTTCTTTCTCCTATCGGCGGACTGTATATGACTCTGCTTCTCAAATGTTCACTTCCTATAACCTCAGCGGTGTGTGCTACCTCCTGCTCTGCCGTAGCCGCTGCACGTGCGATAAAAAAGCTATGCGGTATCGACTGCGGAATTAAATGGGTCAACGACATATATGCCGATGGAAGAAAGCTCTGCGGAATACTGACGGAAGCGGTAAATGACTACGATAGAATGACAACTGAGTATATCATCATAGGTATCGGAATTAATGTCTTATCTTCACCCGAAATGACGGACAGCACTGTACAAAGCGTATCTTTATCCGAACTCGGTGCGGATGTTTCACGTGAGCTTCTCTGTGCGGAGATAGCAAATGAGCTTATACTCATGCGTGACTGCGGTTTTGATTTTTCACGATATTACAGTGAATACACATCTCTATCAGTGATACTCGGACATGAAATCAGCTTTACACAGAACGGAGTTACAAAAAACGGTATCGCCTGCGGATTTGATGAAAGCGGCGGACTTATCGTTGACTGTGATGAACAGAAGCTGCACCTCAGCTCAGGTGAAATAAGCGTCAGATTGAAAAAAACAAACTAATATGAAAGGCTCGGTGAAAAATATGATTCCGACCACGGACAAGACAACTCTTGCCTATATAAATATGTACTCCATCCTCGGTGGATTGACAGCACTTTGCGATATCGTATCGGATGCGGGAGCTATACTCGGACGTTCCTCATGCTCGATAGGATTTTCGGTAAAGGACGGCCCCCATGCAACTCTCAGCTTTGTCGGCGGAAGATGCAAGCTTCTTGAGGGTACCGATGAATGCGATATACTTCTCAGATTCCCATCATGTGACAAATTCAATAAGATGGTAACCGGAGAATACACACCCATCCCCACAAAAGGACTTACAAAGGTTTCATTCCTCCTCGGCAAATTCAAAAAGCTGACTGATATGCTTGAAAGCTACCTCAGACCCAGCAGTGAAAAGCTCCTTGACGACAGATTCATGAGACAAAGCACACTCATAATGTTCCGTGTAATAGTTTCTGCCGTATCACAGATTGCAAACCACGATAAAATTGGACAGTTCAGTGCTTCAAATATAACAGACGGCATTATCAAGTTCGAGATAATCGGTTGTGCAAAGGCTGCCCTCTCTGTTGAAAACCATCACCTCACACTTCTCGACAGAGTACCGAAAAACATCACCTCATACATGGCATTTACAGATATCAAGAGTGCAAGAGACCTGTTCGATGGTAATATTAACTCTGTTGCGGCTGTCGGCTACGGAACAGTACGCATGGGCGGTATGATATCCCAGATAGACAACATCAACAAAATAATGTCAAGAGTCGAACTTTACCTTAAATAATACAAGTCAATAATGGAGAAACATAATATGAGAGAACCTTTTACATATCCAAATTCACGCAGGGAGTTTGAACGTGCGGCAAAAGTAATTCCGTCCGGAGTTTACGGTCATCTCGGTCCTGCCGAAGGCTGTTTTATACCCGTAGAAGCATTCCCGCAGTTTTCAGAAAGAGCTCAGGGTAGCTATTTTTGGGATATAGACGGACACCGCTACATCGACTATATGTGTGCATACGGTCCGAACATACTCGGATATAACGACCCCGATGTTGAAGAAGCTGCCGCTAAGCAGAGAGAAAAGGGTGACGTTACTACATCACCTTCCACCGTTATGATAGACTTTGCAGAGCTTCTTGTAGACACAGTAGCAAGTGCAAACTGGACATTTTTCGCAAAAAACGGTAACGATGTAACAACTCTCGCCGTAATGACCGCACGTGCATACACACACCGCAAAAAAATAGTTTTTTTCAAGGGATATTACCACGGAATTTCCGCATGGACACAGAAAATCGACTGCTCAGGCATACTTGAAGAGGACGTTGTAAACAATATCTACATCGACTGGAACAACTGGGAAGAAGTAGAACGCACCTTTGAAGAAAACCGTGGACAGATAGCCGCAGTAATAGCACAGCCATATATGCATGGTAACTTTGTTGACAATGAGCTTCCGGCAGACGGTTACTGGAAAAAGCTCCGTAAAAAATGCTCCGACACAGGAACTGTACTTATCGTAGATGACGTTCGTGCAGGTTTCAGACTCGACCTTGCGGGAAGTGACCACTACTTCGGATTTGAGGCTGACATGATCTGCTTCTGTAAAGCTCTTGCAAACGGATATAATGTATCTGCTCTCTGTGGTAAGGATTTCCTTAAAAATACAGTATCCTCAATGTCGTATACCGGAAGCTACTGGCTCTCAGCAGTTCCCTTTGCCGCCGGTATTGCCTGCATCGAAAAAATGAAGCGTATCGACTGCCCGAAGCTCCTCATTGACAAGGGTACTCGCCTGAAAAAAGAGCTTATCAAGGCAGCGACCGATTATGGCTTTGACCTCCACGTAACAGGAATACCGTCACTGTTCTACCTGCGTATAGCAAACGATAATAACCTCATGCTCCACCAGGAATGGATAGCGGAATGTGTACGCAGAGGTGTATTCTTCACAAACCACCACAACCACTTTATCAACGCCGCACTTACAGACGCAGACATTGACGAAACTGTTGATGTAGCACGTGAAGCGTTCAGTGTTGTAAGAAGCCGTCACCCGGAGAACTGATATGACTTCATTTGCTTTAAAGCTGATAGCCGCCATAACGATGTTCATCGACCACATGGGACTGATACTTTTCCCCGATGTTATGATATTCCGTGTGATAGGACGGCTTGCTTTCCCGATATACGCTTACTGTATCGCAGAGGGTTTTCGCTTTACAAGAAACAGAGGTAAGTATTTTTTGAGAATTTTCCTCCTCGGCACTGCCTGTCAGATAGTTTATACCATCGTCGCGCATGACCTATATATAGGAATACTTCTCGTTTTCTCATGCTCGCTCATCATAATGACTTTTACTGAATGTGTAAAATCAGCGATGAACGGCAGAAAAAGTGCATTATCGACATTTGTAAGTAAGCATTTTAACCGCACACTGACGAATGATCAGGATAAAACCATATCGCTTATTTTAGCTTGTGCTTCAATCGTAGCCGCATTTGTGCTTTGCATTTACGTTGAGGTAGATTACAGCTTCTTCGGAATCATGCTTCCGGTATTCACAAGTCTTTTCAATGACAGAAAGCAGCGACTCGTTATGTTTTCTGCCTGCCTTATCGCACTTTGCATCGACCTTACCGATATTCTCATGATACAGTACTGGTCATTGCTCACGATACCGCTTATTGCTACTTACAACGGCGAAAAGGGCAAGAGTGGCATGAAATACTTCTTCTATGTATTCTATCCGCTTCACCTTGTCGTTCTCTACGCAATACAATATTTGATTTAACAGGAAATTATTATGTTTGAATATGCTTTTTTCGACCTTGACGGCACACTTACAGACCCTGCCCTCGGTATCACAAACTCAATAATATACGCACTTGAAAAAATGGGTCGTGATGTACCTGAGCGTGAGTCTCTTTATAGCTTTATAGGTCCTCCGCTCGTGCAGTCATTTCAGTCACTCGGAATGACAAAAGATGAAGCCGAATACGCACTGAAGCTCTATCGTGAATATTTCGGAGTAACGGGACTGTTCGAGAATAAAGTCTATGACGGAATCCCTCAAGCTCTTGATACTCTGAAAAAGAATGGCGTTCGTATAATTCTTGCGACCTCAAAGCCTGAGCTTTATGCAAAACAGATTCTCGAACATTTTGAACTTGACAGCTATTTTACCGGAATCTGCGGTGCCTCTATGGATGAAAAGCGTGTAAAAAAATGTGATGTCATACGCTACGCAATGGAGGAGAATAACGTCACATCAAGCAGCTGCTGTATCATGATAGGCGACAGACTTCACGATATCGAAGGTGCAAAGGAAAACGGACTTGCCTCGGTAGGTGTTCTTTGGGGATACGGTTCACGCACAGAGCTTGAAAATGCCGGTGCCAACTTCATCGCAAATGATATAGACTCACTTGTACAGCTCATTATAAAAAAGATTTGATATTTTTTTGTTGAATATGGAACTATCCCCCGTCGGATTTCGTCATATAAACAAAAAATAATGATGCGGGGGAGTGATCCTTATGATGAAACCTTCTTTTAAGACTGCCGTATGCCTGACACTCGTTACTTTGTTGTCAGCAGCTCTGTTTTCATGCTCCGGTGATAAGCCTGCACAGCTCTCGAATGAATCGGGAATCAGCAGATACACCGACGTTGATACGACTGCCGATAACACGCTAAAAGAAGAACTCGTCTACCCCGCAATATATGTGCGTACCGATGTTTATGGAACCGATGATAGCATATATCCACGAATAGTAACAATTTCAACACGTGAGGAGCTTGAGAAATACACCTCCGACAATGAGGATTTGTATGACTTCCAGACAAATGCGTACTCTGTCAGCTTCTATGACACGGCTACAAAATATGATGCTGCATACTTTGAAAAAAGCTCGCTCATCATTGCGGTAGTAAAGGAAGCCTCATCGTCATATACTCACGGAAATCGTGGTTTTACCTTGAGTGACAGCGGATATGACCTTAATCTCATAAGATTTGTACCGTCCGATGCTGTTGAAAACGAAGCTGTATGGCACGTTGTTTTTGAAGTTCCAAAGACCTCTCCCGTACTTGAAAACCGACTCCAGCTCAGCGTTACCGAAGAGAATATCGGCAGCTGACTGAAATAAATAAAGCACCATGCTTTGCTGAACCTATTACTAAATAGATTCAGTTTGGTATGGTGCTTTTCTTTTATTCCTCTGTTACAAGTATATCAACACCCAGCTCACCAAGAGATTTAAGCTCTTCTTCATCATATTCGCCATCTGTAATAATACAGTCGAAGTTTCATCGGTTCCGTCAGTAATCGCATATGCGTATATTTTTTACTGAAACGCACATTCACGCATATAGTGAAAATTTCTCTCTAAGCGTGATATTGTATTCACGATGCGGAGTATTTGGAAAGCTACAAAAACGCTCTGTCTTGCGGAAACATGAATGAATGCATAAAAATCGCAAGAGATGGTGTCAAGGAATACCCGAACAATTATGAGCTTTTAAACAAGCTGATGGAAGCACGTTTTCACTGCCACAAAGCCGCAATTCTTGCACATCTCGGATGAAATAACGAAGCTATCGCAGAGATACAGCAAGCCGTAACAAGTGCCGATAATTTTGATGCACGTCCCGACAGCTCAACAGTCTCTTCCCTGCTCATCGGCGATACAACAACGCACAAAAACGATTTTGAAAACGGTGATTCACATCCGTTTTCGAAAATACTGCGTACAAAATGGCTTGCTTCACATGATTTCGACAGCATTCGCACAAACGATGAATTTATAAAAAATAATATCAGAATAAGTATAAAAAACGGGCAGACCGAATGTGGTATATCCTCAAACAGTTCTGCTCGTTATTTTTTATTTTAATTTAAATCAGAATGCCCAGTTGCCGTCACGGAAGAGCGGTACTACTGTTCCGTCAGCCTTTACAGCATCAATTGAAAGGTCTGGAGCACCAATCATGAAGTCAACGTGAATCATGGAATCGTTGATACCAAGCTCATGGCACTCTTCAAGGGTCTTTTCTTCATATCCCTTTATGCAGTTTTCAAAGCCTGCGCCGAGAGCGAGATGGCAGCTTGCGTTTTCGTCAAAGAGAGTTTCAAAGAATGTGATTCCTGTGTTCTGAATGGGAGAATCGTGAGGAATTAAAGCACATTCGCCAAGGTAAGCTGCGTTTTCGTCCATGGATATCATCTTGCGGAGAAGGTCTTCGTTCTTTTCAGCAGTAACGTCAACAGCCTTACCGTCCTTGAAGGTTACGGTGAAGTTTTCGATAAGCTCACCACGATAGGAAAGGGGCTTTGTAGCTACTACCTTACCGTCAGCCTTGCCACGCATAGGAGAAGTAAATACTTCTTCAGAGGGGATGTTGGGGTTAAATTCAATACCGCCGATTGTCTTTTCGGAACCGCCGAGGAACTGTGCTTCGGGAATAAGACCTACTGTGAAATCAGTACCGTTTGAGGAATGATATCTAAGCTCAGTTGCACCGATAGAATTGATGTATTCGCATCTTGTTCTGAGGTCTGCGTTATGCTCGTTCCAAGCTTCTACGGGATCTTCACCGTCAGCACGGGAGGTAGAGAGAATGCATTCCCAGAGCTTTTCCATAGCTGTGCTTGCTCTGAGTTCGGGGAATATCTTCTTTGCCCATTTCTTTCCGGGAACAGCGGCAATGCACCACTGATACTTGTTTTCCATCTTATCTCTAATGGGCTTGAGGATAGGATAACGCTTCTGCTGAACTTCCGCAACCTTCTTCTGGTTGATACCCTTGAGTCCATCTGGGTCATCGGAGATGATGTGTATCATAGCAGGAAGAGTTTCTGCCATATGCTCCATCTTTGCCTTTTCCCATTCTTCAACCTTTGAGAGATAGGAAGCCTTTGCATAACGGTATGTGCTCTTTGTAATAGGCTGGTATGACCACTCAACCTTAACGTATTTAGCACCTGCCTTATAGCATTCATCAACTACCATACGAACAAACTCAGGCTGTTCAACACTTGCGTTGATGATAACTTCCTGACCCTTCTGTACATTAACACCCTTTCTTGCGATAAGAGCGGCATATTTCTGAAGTGTAGTTTTTTTCATTTATAATATATCCTTTCGATTCTGTCTATTATATGGAAATTCACACAAGTACCATTATATTCTTCAACTCTGATTCTGTCAAGGGCAAAGATATTAATTTTTGCTTATAATCGACAGTATTTCAGCCTTATCTGATATTGTACGAACAATTTAGCGTTTTTTATTCATATAGCTGATTGATTTTATCTAAATAATATGTTATAATTACGTACATCAACAAATATTAACGAGGTTTAATTTAATGAAGGCTGTTGTTACTGTTATCGGACTTGATTCCGTAGGTATCCTTTCAAGTGTCAGCTCCGTTTGTGCCGAACACAACGCAAATGTAATCGACGTTAGCCAGTCGGTAATGCAGAAGCTGTTCACAATGATAATGCTCATCGACATTTCCAACCTTAACTCTGATTTTTCCGACCTCCAGGCATCCTTTGCTAAGCTCGGTGAAGAAATCGGTATGAAGATTCACATTATGCATGAGGATGTTTTTAACTCCATGCACCACATTTGAGAGGTAGAAAATGCTTAACACGACCGATATTCTTGAAACCATACGCATGATAGATGATGAGAATCTCGACATACGTACAATAACAATGGGTATTTCCCTTCTTGATTGTGCCGACTCGGATATTCATGCATCATGCAATAAAATTTACGAAAAAATATGCCGCCGTGCTGAACGTCTTGTTCCCGTTGGTGAAGAGATTGAGCGCACATACGGTATTCCGATAATCAACAAACGTATCTCGGTAACACCTATCTCTATGCTTTGCGGTGTGTCAGGCGGAAATCCTGTTGAATACGCAAGAGTTCTCGAAAAGGCTATACAGACAGTTGGCGTAAACTTCCTCGGCGGTTATTCCGCACTTGTACATAAGGGATTTTCCGCTGGTGACCGTGAGCTTATCGAGTCCATTCCAGAAGCTCTCGCTGAAACCGAACACATCTGCTCATCTGTAAATATCGGCTCAACCAAAGCAGGTATCAACATGGATGCTGTTGGCATGATGGGTAAAATCGTAAAGCGTGCGGCTGAACTCACTGCTGACAAAAACTGCATGGGTGCCGCTAAGATAGTTGTTCTCTGCAATGCCCCCGAAGACAACCCGTTCATGGCAGGTGCATTCCACGGTGTAGGCGAACCTGACTGCGAAATCAACGTAGGTGTATCAGGTCCCGGTGTTGTTCGTTCTGCTCTTACACGTTGTCCCGACGGAGACCTCACAGAAGTTGCCGACACTATAAAGAAAACAGCATTCAAAATCACAAGAATGGGTCAGCTCGTAGGAACAGCAGCTTCCGAAAAGCTCGGCGTACCGTTCGGTATAGTTGACCTCTCACTCGCACCCACACCCGCAGTAGGTGACTCAGTTGCCCACATCATCGAGGAAATGGGTATTGAAGTTTGTGGTTCTCACGGTACTACCGCTGCTCTTGCACTTCTCAATGACGCTGTTAAAAAGGGTGGCGTTATGGCTTCATCCCATGTTGGCGGTCTTTCAGGTGCATTTATTCCCGTATCCGAGGATGCAGGCATGATAGATGCAGCTCGTTCAGGTGACCTCAGTATAGAAAAGCTCGAAGCTATGACCGCTGTATGTTCCGTTGGTCTTGATATGATAGTTGTTCCAGGTGAAACATCTCCCTCAACAATTTCCGCAATCATCGCTGACGAAGCTGCAATCGGTATGGTAAACAGTAAGACCACAGCCGTTCGTGTAATCCCCGCTATCGGTAAGCATGACGGAGAAGAGCTTGAATTCGGTGGACTCTTTGGTTCCGGTCCTATCATGAAGCTTCACAACGACCGCAGCTCCGAAAAGTTCATCAGCCGTGGTGGCAGAATCCCCGCTCCGATGCAGGCTCTCAAGAACTAAGCAAAATCAGAAGACGAAACAGTTCAATATTCAAGTGAGTTCGTAACCATCCTCACTATAAGTAAAACTACGGATCAAGCTGTGCCGCTTATTGCCGTGCAGCTTTTTCCTTTATCAGAAAGGATATAAATGAGAAACAGCAAAGTCAAATATATCGCTCATTCCGCAATAATAGCAGCAGCATATGTTGCCCTTACCATGATATCCGCAGCATTCGGTCTTTCTTCTGGAGTAATTCAAATACGCATCTCGGAAGCACTTTGTGTACTGCCGCTTTTCACCGCTTCAGCCGTCCCAGGGTGGCGTTATGGCTTCATCCCATGTTGGCGGTCTTTCAGGTGCATTTATTCCCGTATCCGAGGATGCAGGCATGATAGATGCAGCTCGTTCAGGTGACCTCAGTATAGAAAAGCTCGAAGCTATGACCGCTGTATGTTCCGTTGGTCTTGATATGATAGTTGTTCCAGGTGAAACATCTCCCTCAACAATTTCCGCAATCATCGCTGACGAAGCTGCAATCGGTATGGTAAACAGTAAGACCACAGCCGTTCGTGTAATCCCCGCTATCGGTAAGCATGACGGAGAAGAGCTTGAATTCGGTGGACTCTTTGGTTCCGGTCCTATCATGAAGCTTCACAACGACCGCAGCTCCGAAAAGTTCATCAGCCGTGGTGGCAGAATCCCCGCTCCGATGCAGGCTCTCAAGAACTAAGCAAAATCAGAAGACGAAACAGTTCAATATTCAAGTGAGTTCGTAACCATCCTCACTATAAGTAAAACTACGGATCAAGCTGTGCCGCTTATTGCCGTGCAGCTTTTTCCTTTATCAGAAAGGATATAAATGAGAAACAGCAAAGTCAAATATATCGCTCATTCCGCAATAATAGCAGCAGCATATGTTGCCCTTACCATGATATCCGCAGCATTCGGTCTTTCTTCTGGAGTAATTCAAATACGCATCTCGGAAGCACTTTGTGTACTGCCGCTTTTCACCGCTTCAGCCGTCCCAGGTGTGGCAATAGGATGTTTCATCGCAAATGTCCTCTGCGGTGGAACGCTTTACGACATAATTTTTGGTACAATAGCAACACTTCTCGCCGCTGTGATAACACATTTCATAAAATCCCCGTTTCTTTCGTCCCTACCGACCATAGTTTCAAACGTAATGATAATCCCTCTCGTTTTGATAATGTCTGGTATCGGAGGAATAGAGCTGTTCACATATTTTTCACTTACAGTCGGACTCGGTGAAGTGATATCGTGCGGAATACTCGGTACTGTCCTTGCCGTATATTTAAAAAAGCACCCAAGAATAACTCAGGCACTTTTTAAGGCATAATTTATTTTACATCTGCCGACTTCAGCAGTTTTTTGAAGTACAATGTTCCGTCTTCTCTTTTTATAATCAAAGCAAAATATTCTTCATTTTCCGCAGAAACATCTGACGTGCATACCTTGAATCTTACACGATAGGTCTTGTCCGTCTCGCAAAGCTCGGTAATCTCGGTAGCGGGAGGATCGCTTTCAGTGACTGCGGGAGAAATATACGCACTGACTTTCGGTAGATATTTGAATCTGTCTCCGTCTCGGTGCGTTATTTTTACGTTTCCTCCAAAATAACGGTACATCGTGGCTTCAAACTCACTTGCAGGAATTATCTGAGAAATAGTGTACTCCGGATATGCTTTCTCTGCTTTTTCTATAAGCTCCGTGTTTCCCGAATATTTTGCATACCCATCCTCCAGCATATACATAAGTACAGCATCCCTGTAATCACGTATCGCATCGCTCATGCTATCAAATGTCGGAAGCACGCTTTTGTCTGCCAAAAGTACATCAAGCATATCATCTATCAGCAGAGCGGTTTCATCATCTACATCGTGAACGACACTAACGCTTTCACTCATGTAATCGTATGTATCAAAGCCCAGCTTGTCGGTCACGGAGCATGAGGTCAATATAAAAGCACAGAATAATATAAGTACAGCTTTTCTTCCCATCAGTAAATTATAATAATCGAAATTTTTATTTGCAAATATTCAATACAGCTTTTTTAACGTCTGAGTACATATAAAGCGAACCCAGACAAACAAGCGGTCTTTTTTCACGTACAGCACATTCCACCGCAGCAGCGACTCCATCATCTATGCTTTCATAGGAATATGCGGCAACACCGTTTTCTACAAACTCACGCATTGCTCCATCTGAAGCAAGTGAACGTGAATTATTTGGAGTAACAGTGTATGCACATGAACATACAGACGACAGCTTTTTAATCATACTTCCGTGGTCTTTGTCCGCCATAACTCCAATAAGCAACACTATTTTTCCGTCATCAGTCAACGGAGAGAGGTAACAGCGGATATTTTCAACAGCAGCGGAAATACCGTTCGGATTGTGGGCTCCATCGTATATTACAAGAGGTTCACGAACAAGTATCTCAAATCTTGCACTCCACCTTGCAGAATACAAACCTTTCAGAATCGCTTCTTCGGAAATATCCATTCCCTGCTCTTTTAAAATATCGACTGCGGTAAGTACAGTTACGGCATTTCTTGTCTGATATAACCCATGAAGTCCTAATTTTACACGTCTATCACCAAATGTCATGCCTGTTCCGTCAAGCGAAGTCACAACATCTGATATTCCAGAAAAATCGGTGTGATACGCATGGCAGCCCTTTTCATCTGCGACACGGCGTATTACTTTTTCAGCCTCTTCATCTACCTCACCGAACAGCACAGGAACTCCGCATTTTATTATTCCGGCTTTTTCAGCGGCAATCTCAGCAGTAGTGTTTCCAAGTATTGCAGTGTGGTCGAGGTCTATTCCCGTAATTATCGAAAGCACGGGAGTTTTTATTATATTTGTCGAATCAAGCCGTCCGCCAAGTCCGCACTCAAACACAACAATATCACAACCCTTACGTTTGTAATACGAAAGGGCAATCGCCGTGATAAGCTCAAATTCAGTCGGAGTATCGCTCATTTTATCTGCGAACTGCTTAACGTATTCTGTTTCATATGCAAGGTCATCGTCACTGATGCTCTCTCCGCAATAGATTATTCTCTCATTGAATCTTTCGATAAACGGAGACGTGAAAAGTCCCACCTTATATCCTGCTTCCGAAAGAATGGACGAAAGCATTTCACAAGTTGAGCCTTTTCCGTTAGTTCCCGCAACATGGATAAAGCGGAGATCGTCCTCAGGATGTCCAAGCATTGTTGTAAGCTCGGTTATTCTTGACAGTCCGGGTCTGCTTCCAAGCCAGTTTACAGAATGTATATATTCGAGAGCTTCATTATATGTCATATATCAACCTATCGTTCTTTTCAGCTTTTCGCAAATTTTCAATATCGCAGGTATAACCGCAAGTCTCACCGGAACAGTAAGAACATATTCAGGCAGACGGTATATGAACCATCCCCAGTAAGTCTTTGAACCATAGAGAATGCTAACCCATATGGTATTGATAAACAGACCTATCACAATACCGTTTATCAATACAGACGGAAAAATATGTCTCCAGAAGTTGATTTTACCCGAAAACAGACTTTTTTCACCTCTGAACAGGAAAATACCATAGGTAAATCCCATGAGAGCCGCACCGAGAGTAAATCCGGGAAAATACGGACCTATCGGAAAAAGAATAGCACCGATGAGATCCCCCAGCCCACCTACGACCGCACCAACCAGCGGACCGTACATAAACGCCGCTGCCACAACAGGAACAAAGCTGAATCCGATATTCCAACCGAACGTCTTAATTGAGCAAAATCGGTTCAGGACTATCTCAAGAGCTGTGAGTATAGCCGATGTTGTAAGCATTCTGAGAGCCATGCTCTTGTTTTTTGCCTTATACATATAGAAAAACCTCCACAAAAATGTTTATACGGAATCGTGAACAATGGAATCACTCGCATGAACATTTTCGAGAGGTATCTACTCTTAATTATGTACAGCGGGATGCGAAATCCGAACCGCAGCAGTTCAGCATTCACCGTCTGCTTTCGTCCGACAAACAACTCCCCGTTTTGTCAGCACTTTACGCCCGAAAATCTACTCTGTTTTTGAATTTTTCCGTATACGAAAATTATATCACAGTCGGGGAACAAAAACAATCCCCACACAGTCAGGTTTACACAAATCTATCCTTTACACAGTTTTCTTTCACAACAGACGTTGTTGCTTGAAAAATATCACAAAATGATTAATATTTGCATAAACTCAGTAATAATATTCAACTGTTATTCCACCTTCGCTCATTTCAGACACGTAACTCTCCGCAGGTCTTGGTGGAGCAGAATCGAAAACAAGTCCCAAAATGCCAATCACGGTAAAAACGAACATTATAACACCGCATACTTTGATAAATACTGTATATCCGAATGATGGTGTAGGCTTTGATTCGCCAAAATCAAACCACCACGTGATTCTATGTATATCAAGAAACCAGCTAATTTTCGGGAAATCAAGTGCAATAATCGATGTTATAGAACCACACAACACAAGATAGAAATACACACCCTTAGCATATTTCGCATTCGGTGACAGGTTTATAAAAAGTATCATTCCGACAAAGCAACAGAGACTTATCACAGACAATATCTTAGCCTATACCGGAACGTAGAATGAATCAGTTCGTTCTGATAGACCATACAGCTTGTCATCAAGAATATCCTCTTGAAGCTCTTCTTCCGCCGTTGTCATTTTTTTAGGAAGAACGACCCACAGTCAATGCAGATATTTCGCTTGTTATCCTGTACAGCACCGCATTTATTACACTTTTTCATAATTATTCTTCAATTCCCATGCTTTGCATCAGCTTCTGGTTAAATTCTTCCGCTGTGTTGTAGCCCATCTTCTTCTGACGGTTATTCATAGCGGCAATTTCAAGAACTACAGCAAGGTTACGTCCGGGCTTTACCGGAATTGTTGAAGTAGGTATCTTTATTCCCATGATATCTGTGTATTCGGAATCAAGTCCGAGTCTGTCGTACATTTTACCCTGAACCCACGGTTCGAGATTGATTATCATATCTATCTTTTCGGTAGCCTTTACAGAACCCATACCGAACAGACGGCGAACGTCAACGATACCGATACCACGAAGCTCAATATAATACTTCAATATTTCGGGTGCATTACCGACAATAGTTTTTGAGGATACCTTGCGAAGCTCAACTGCGTCATCTGCGATGAAACGATGTCCTCTCTTGATAAGCTCAATGGCTGTCTCACTCTTTCCGACTCCACTGTCACCTGTGATGAACATACCCTCACCATAAACCTCAACAAGAACACCATGTCTGGTTATCTGAGGTGCAAGCTGTACATGGAGGAACGAAATGAGGGTAGCCATAAAGTCACTGGTGTTCTCATTTGTCGCAAGTACGGGGACCTCAAAATACTCTGCAAGCTCTACAAGCATAGGGTCAGTCTCGTTTCCGTGAGTTATAACAACAGCAACGGGATGGTGCTTGAAATAGTCGGTAAGTCTTTCACGGCGAAGCTCCTCAGGCATCTGTTTGATGTACATAGTCTCCGCATTACCGATTATCTGAATACGCTTTGGGTCAAAATGCTCGAAGAATCCCGCAAGAACAAGACCGGGACGATTTACGTCCGTTGAAGCGATCATTATTTTCGACGGGTCATCAGGCGTGCAGATTACTTTAAGCTCATGTTCCTTGATTATTTTTTGCAGATCTACTCTGTTTGTAAATTCTTCCATGTTTGCGGACAGCTCCGTTCTTTATATATAGTTCTACTGGAATTATATCATATAACGTGACTTAATGCAATAATTTCGTGATTTTTTGTTCTCTTTATTTAGTAATATTGTTGCCGTTTTGTATATTTAACCTTATAGAGTATAGCCGTTCACAGACCGTTCATATGAATTTGGTATAGTATAATTGAATTTTTATATATATCGGTGCATGAAATGAAAAATACTTATAATAGAATTATCGCCTGCGTATCAATCCCCGCTGTTCTTTTGTCTCTTGCCTCCTGCGGAAATGACGAAAAGTACCTCGAAAGCTCCAAGGAAGACAAAACCGTTGTAATGAAAGTCGGAGAATACAATGTTCCCCTTGAGCTTTACAGATATGTCGCACTCAACACAAAAGCAGATTACGAAAACAATGCCTCAAGTGATATCTGGCTCGGTGAAAGCGGTGCTGCACTTCTCGATGAAATGAATGAAAGCATTACCGAAACCATAGTTCATCTTTACACCACAATTTATGTATGTGAAGAATACGGAATTTCTCTCGACGACAGCTATATCATTGATGCCCTCGACATAGATATGAATGCAATATACGAGGGTTATGAAAACGACTACGAAGTATATGCTGAGGACATTGCAAAATACAACATGAACGACTCGGTATATCGTTTTCTGACACGTAACGAAATACTTGCCGAAGAGCTTATACAGAAGATGATGGCAGACGGTGTTCTTCCCTCATCTGATGAAGAGCTTGAAGAAAAGCTGGCAAGCCCTGAGTTTATTCACGTAAAACAGATACTTATCTCAAGAGAAAACGGAAACTCTGACTCCGAAAATCTTGCAAAAGCCGAAAGCATTCTCGCCGAACTCAACAACGGTGCTGATTTCGATGAAATGATACAGAAATACGGTGAGGATCTCTATCTTTTCAACAACGATAACGGCTACTATATCTCAAGAGGAAGCTATCACGAAAACTTTGAAGCAGCGGCCTTTGAGCTTGAAGAGGGAGAATACAGCTCAATTGTCAAGACTGACGCAGGATACAGCATAATCAAACGCTATCCCAAGAGTGCAGCATTCATGGCAGAAAACTTTGACACTCTTGCTGACGACTATATCAGAGGACAGTATAACCTTATTCTTGCCAAAGCAGAAGCTACACTTACCTGCACTGAGACGGAAGAAATGAAGAACTACCCAGTCCTCAGCCTCAAAGCAGAATAAACGGAGGTCTTTTAATGAAGTATTACAGCAGACGCTCGAACAGCGGAAAAATGTCGAAAGTCCTGTTCCGCATATTCTTTGTGATATGTATGGCACTGGTAATTGTCATAATCTCCGCACTTCTCGGAAACTACCTCAAAAATAAAACAGCCGATGCTGAGGAAGCTATGAAAGCCTCCGGTGAAGCCGCAGGAATACAGCTCAGTCGTGAAAACACTGACACAACTCCCGACTATCCCGTTTCAGAATTTGGAATGAATGCGTGTGGTATCGACCTCAACGCATATGCCGGTACAGGAGATGTCGTTTCTGCTATAAATTCCATGACAGAAAAACAGCTCCTTATACCGATATGCGACAAAAACGGTAATCTCATTTACTCCTCACCCGCACTTGAAAAGCTGACACGTCACGGTACCTCGGAACAATCACCTGACAGTACATACCAAAAATTGGTGTTTTCATCGGAAGCATCCGTTTACAGTGGCATAATCTCATGTGCCGTGCTTACTCCGTCAGTGAATATTGAATCCCCAACAGGTGCTGCATTCATCGACAACACTATTATTCATGAGCTTTTCGACAAAGGAATCAAAAAAGTTCTTATAAAAATCACATCATCGACAGACTTAAAATACTATAAATGGATACAGAGCTATATCACATCACTTGATTTTGAAAAGGATCAACTCGGTATAGCACTTTCATCAAATTACGTACTTGAACCTAAAGGCATACAACAGCTTCAGCTATTCTCGGAGCATGGTGCATTCCTTTCAGTATATTTTGAACCAAGCGGAAGCACCTACGAAACGGTATATGAAAATGTATCTCATACTCTGACCTCAATGACCGGTATGTTTGAGCTTTATACATTTACCGTACTTATAGATGACAACAGCAATGCGGCAGCAATATATCAATCCTGTTCAGATGCAGGAATAGAGTATATCAGCTTCATGGGTGATAAGCCCGATATGAGCGAACATACAAACAACACTGTGACTGACAGCGATAAATCTGCCGAGACCGAACAGGAGAAAATCTCAAATCCCTACGCAGGTTCATCCCCATCCTCCGAAAACGAGACAGAAGCAGACAACAACGACTAAAACTTCGGAGGCGACATCATGGCATCAACTTTCAAAGGCACGTTTTCACCCGATGACAGAATCATTCTCGACAAGGATTTCAACATTATCTCATATGAGACTGACGAAAACTCAGGCGAAGAAACACTCGACTTCATCCTGCGTTCCTTGAGACTTGGTGACAGACGGTTATTCTGCCAGTTTTGTGAAGCCGA
Organism: uncultured Ruminococcus sp.; assembly: GCA_964438725.1. GTDB lineage: Bacteria > Bacillota > Clostridia > Oscillospirales > CAG-272 > UMGS1696. The sequence continues at coordinate 18,051 of CAYTLG010000020.1, forward strand.
TGATGTCCCCTACCCTTTTGAAATATTCAGACTGCTGCGATTCGGTGCTAAAGCATTTGTTTTTGTGGAAAAAAACTATATTTCCGAAAAATCATATACCATCTGCATTCTCGGTGACAGTATAAGC
>CAYTLG010000021.1:0-17652 GCA_964438725.1 uncultured Ruminococcus sp.
ATATAATAGAAGCAATATATAAAAATTATATAAATAATTATCAGGAGGATCATGCTTATCATGGACGGCGGAGACTGTACAGACGGGAAACGACAAGGCTTCAATTTATACTCATACGTGAAGCCCTGCGGTGCATACGGTAGAAAATGCACTTTTTTCGTCTCGGCTTTTTATCCCGGTCATGAGGTACGCGATCATCTATATAGAAAGGCATTGCTGCGTTCATTGAATGGGTACAGGTATGCCTTTTTGCATTTTCGCAGACTTCTGACCTGATATTTTTCTTCGGAAAACGACTAAAACAATTACTTTAATTATTCAATAACTGTTTCGGAGGAAAATATTTAATTATGAAATCTGTTTGGGGACAGCTTCTTCTCCAGCTTATACTGATATTCTTAAACGCTATCTTCGCTTGTGCCGAGATTGCGGTTCTGTCGGTAAATGAAGCGAAAATAACAAAACTTGAAGAGGGCGGAAATAAAAAAGCAAAAAAGCTGCATAAGCTCATAGAACAGCCCTCAAAATTTCTTTCAACTATTCAGATAGCCATCACTCTTTCGGGATTTCTCGGAAGTGCGTTTGCGGCGGATAACTTTGCATCCCGTCTCGTAAGCTGGCTCTTATCTCTCGGTGTGACAATGGATCCCGATACTCTCCAGAGTATTGCCGTTATCATTATCACCCTCATTCTTTCATACGTAACACTTATCATCGGTGAACTTGTTCCTAAGCGTATTGCAATGAAGAAAAGTGAACAGATGGCTCTCGGTATGGCTCCAATGCTTTACGGTGTTGAAAGAATCTTTACACCTATCGTATGGTTCCTTTCCGTATCAATGAACGGTGTTCTCAGACTCATTGGTATCGACCCGAATGAAGAAGATGAGGAAGTCGGCGAGGAAGAAATACGTCTTATGGTAGACGAAAGCAGCCAAAAGGGTGTAATTGACGAGCAGGAACAGATAATGATTCAGAACGTGTTCGAGTTCGACGACCTTACAGTAAGCGAATTTGCGACACACAGAACCGATATATCTATTCTTTGGTCTGAAGAAGATGACGCAACATGGGAAAACACAATTCATGAGACACGTCATTCAATATATCCCGTGTGCGGTGAAACAATAGACGACGTTGTAGGTGTTCTCTCCGTAAAGGATTATTTCAGACTCAGAGGTGCTGACCGTGATACCATTATGAAGGAAGCAGTCAGACCCGCATACTTTGTTCCCGAAGGTATCCATGCGGACGTACTTTTCCGTCAGATGCAGACCACACGTAACCATTTTGCGGTAGTTCTCGATGAATACGGTGGAATGATGGGTATTGTTACTATGAACGACCTTCTGGAGCTTATCGTAGGTGACCTCCATGACGGAGATGACACAGTAGAGGAAGAACCTGAAATTAAGAAGATATCAGACGATACATGGGAGATACACGGTGTTGCATCCCTCAGTGACGTTGAAAAGGAGCTTGAACTTGAGCTTCCTGTTGATAAATATGATACAATGGGCGGATATGTTTTCGCAAGCTACGGCGTAGTTCCCGAAGACGGAAGTGAATTTGATGTAGAGCTTCCCGACCTAGAAGTACACGTTACAGAAATTAAGGATCACCGTATCAATAAGATGACAGTCGTAAAGACCGCAGCTCCGATTGACGAAGAAAACGATGATGAGGGCGAAAAAGAGCTGAAATTCCCGTGGGATTCCAAGGATAAGGATAAAGAAAAGGAATCTGATGAGGAAAAGGACTCAAAGACCTCAAAAGAGCAGAAGTCATCAAAGGAAAGCAAAAATTCGTCATCAAAAAAATAAATCCTACATAAATAAAAAAGACCGTTTCGGAAATTCATCCGAGCGGTCTTTTGTTATTCAGTTTATCTCAGCGGGATTATCTGGCTCCATGCAGCGTTTCCGTGATTGTCACGTACTTCGACTCGGATGAAGCTCTCGTATCCGCTTAGTCTATGCTCTATGTGAGTAAGACAATCACCCACTACGGAGCGTTCGTTGTCCCATACACAGTCGGTGAAGAACGTAGCTATTTCTATCTCGTCCTCCTCCGGACAGTCAACTATTATGCGGTCGTCAGCATGGAATACACTGAGTCTGGGACCCTGTGAAGCATAGAAATCACCGTTTTTTATGGCTTCTTTGATAGCTTCGGGTGTGCATTCATCCGCTGCGAGGTAGATAAAGTTGCGTGCGAAATCTGTGCTGTACCAGTGAGTGTCATCAACTCCGGCGAGCTTGAAGATAAGCCCCTGAGCAGCACACTTGTCTATGACGTCACCCGAATACGGACGGCAGTTTCTGGGAAGGTCTGATACGGAGTTGTATATCTCAGTGAAATCAGCGTCAGCGGCATTTTTTAGGTGTTCTACCGTGTTCAAGGACCATGCAGGGTGAGCAATATCTGCAATACCACCTGCAAGATGTATCTTTTCAATGGCAGACTTTACGTTATCCTCACGTGTGATATCGGGAGCGGAGTCAAAACCGAGTGCGACAACATGATATATGCCGTCACGGACATTTCTTCCGAAGTCGAATTCACAGCCCGAGAGAAGCGTCATTCCGTTTGCATAACCGTTCTGCGAGAGTACCCAGTGGTCGGTGAGTGCAAGAAAGTCATAACCCGCATCCCTGTATTTCAGAACGACCTGCTCGGGGGATAATGCACCGTCGGAGTTCGTTGTGTGGGTGTGAAGATTACCCTTGTACCATTTTTTCATATAATTCAGTCAGCGAGGCTTCCCATCGGATCCCACGGTTCAAGCTCTGTCATTTCGCCATCAAGAAGAGCAGCCTTTTCGCCGAGATACTTCTTGTTTACTACTGCCTGGAATACGTATGCGTCGAACCACTTGTCGGAAGCGATGTGGTAGCCTGCGTTAGCTCCGCCTGTACCCCAGCTGTTTTCAATCTTCCATCTTGTGGGCTTGCCTGTGTCAGGGTCAAGGTTTACACCTGTGATTACCATAGCGTGGTTCATCTGGCTTACGTGGTAGTTGAGCATATTTTCCTTGGAAATTTCAATGTCAAGACCTGTGAGAGCAGCATCATCATACTGTTCAGGGTCCCATGCAGCCTTTGCACCATCGCCGTACTTACCGCAGTCACTGCCGAACCATACAATCTCGCCATCCTTGAGCTGCTTGATAACGAGTTCTTTCATTTCGTCGATAGTGAGGTTGAGGTAGCATACCTTCTTACCGCCGATTACGTTTCCGAGATACTTAACGGTGTATGTCTTATCGAAGGGCTTGTCTTCTGTGGGAGCGTTGATGATGGAGATGTATTCATCAAGGAAGTTGCCGATGTACTTTTCTGTGAATGACTTGGGTGTGAGGTTTCTTTCAACAGTTACCTTGCCATCCTTGTCCTTGTATTCAAAGTCAAATTCTGTCGGAGGAACACCGTAGCAAGCACAGAGGAAGGAATAGGTCTTTTCGAGCATTTCTTCTCTGAGTGCAGCGAGCTTGCAGCATTCACCTGCCTGAGCATATTCTCTGAGGAGAGGAGTCTTTGCACGGAGATAGTTGTTGATGTGACGGTTGAGGTTACCTGTGTTAGAGGACTGGAATGTTTCGGGGAACGCAACCTTGGGCATTACACCGTATTTGTTTACGAGGTTTACGAACATATCCCACTGACCGCCGTCATGAACACCTGTGCCAACGATATAGTCAACGAGACGTGAGTTAGCAGCTTCGTTAGCGGTTTCGATGATGCATTCGATGTAGTAGTTGATTCTTTCAAACTTGTCCCAGAATGCGAGGTAGGACTGAGAAAGCTCAAAGGATTCAAGGTTCAGCTTCTTTGCAACGATTTCACGAAGTACGTTTGTAGCAGCGAAGAGCCAGCATCTGCCGCTGGACATCTGGTTTGCAGCACCCATAGTCTTGTTGTCGATAGAGAAGATGAACTGGTTAGCCTTTGCGTTCTCAGTTTTGAAAGCCATGTCGTTCATGTTTGTCTTTGCGAAAACAGAAGTTAATGCTCTGCGGATTATATCCTTTTCGCAGTAAGCGTTGAGCTTTTCCATTGTTTCGCATGAGATTTCGTTTTTCATGGTAGTCTCCTTTATATGAAAAAATTATTTTTTTATACTTACAGACCCTGCTTGTTCTTGCGGAGTCTGAGATAGTCCTCCAGAATGAGTCTTGCGGAGAGGGTATCAACGGTATCCTTGCGTTTTTTGCCTCTTACGTTGTTATCGCTGAGAATTTTGTGTGCAGAAACTGTTGTGAGTCTTTCATCGTACATCTCGGTCGGTATTCCCGTGAGTTCGCTGAGTTCTCTTGCAAATGCCTTGCACTTTTCGCTTCTAGAACCCTGTGAGCCGTCCATGTTTATCGGATTACCGACTACGATAAGCTCTGCTTTAAGTTCCTTTACACGTTCACCGACAGCAGCGAGAGCCTTTTTATATGAATCCGCACGGATACAGCCGGCTTCGGTAGCCATCATTTCAAATTTGTCGCAGACCGCTATACCTGTTCTTGCGTCTCCGAAATCTATTCCTACAATTATCATTTTGTTCTCCGATTAAGATAAATTAAGAATCGCTTTTTTCGTCCTCAACGACAGCATCGGCATTTTCTGCGGCTTCGTTTTCGGCTGCGACCTTGTTTTTAGCGTAAGCAATAACCTCTGCACGTGTCGGAATTGATGTGGAAGCACCTGCCTTTGTTACTGAGAGAGCAGCAGCACAGGTTGCATACTTCACTGCGGAGATTATATTGTGATTGCTGAGATATACATATGTCATTACGGCTGTGAATACATCTCCTGCGGCGGTAGTGTCAACAACTTCGACCTTTTCGGAGGGGATGACATAGTATTCTTTTTTGTCATATACGAATGCACCACGGTCACCGAGCTTTATTACGATGTATTTGGCATCGACCATCTGTGAGAGCTTTATGGCAGCTCTGAGTGCGTTTTCTTCATTCGTGGGAGCGATACCGGTGAATATTCTTGTTTCGCTTTCGTTGGGAGAGAATACCTCTACCTTGCCGAGGCGGTTGAGAGGGAAGTCAACTCTTGCGGGACCGGCATCAATAAATACGGGAATATTATTGTCATTTGCACGGCGTACAGCTTCGATAACAGCCTCATCGGGGATTTCAAGCTGGAGATATACCGCATCGGGGTAGCAGGTGAGTCCGTCCTCGATATCATCCGCAGTCATTGCCATGTTTGCACCGGGATAAACTATGATACGGTTTCTGCCATTGTCCTCAACGAGTATGGAGGCAAGTCCTGTTGGGTGGTTGTCATCCTCTTTTATGTATCGGGTGTCGATACCTTCTTTCTGATAGAACGAGAGGAGCTTTTTTGCATTTGCATCATGACCGAGCTTGCACTGAAAAACACAGTCCGCTCCCATACGTGCAAAGGCTACGGCACTGTTTGCTCCTTTTCCGCCCGGAACATAAGAATATCCGAGTTCAGGCTCAATAACGGTTTCACCGGCATAAGGTACACGGTGCATTGCCTGTACAAAATCGATGTTTGCACTTGATATAACGAGTATTCTTTGCTTCTTCATAAAAACTCCTTTATACGGTATTCTCTGACATAATTATTCATAAGCCCATTATAGCACGTAAGAGAAGTAAATGCAAACCTTATTTATTAAATTTTTTAAGATATCGGTGTTTATTGGGCAAATTCCACTTGACATATTACCCTGTTAAAATGTATAATAAACATAGAGTAGGAAAAATAATCTTATTTTTATACATGAAAGGCATACAGATGTACTACCAGAAGGATATAGAATGTGCATCCCGTGAGCAAATCAGAGCATGGCAGGACGAAAGACTTGTCAAGACTGTAAAGCACGTATGGGATAACTGTAAATGCAAACCTTATTTATTAAATTTTTTAAGATATCGGTGTTTATTGGGCAAATTCCACTTGACATATTACCCTGTTAAAATGTATAATAAACATAGAGTAGGAAAAATAATCTTATTTTTATACATGAAAGGCATACAGATGTACTACCAGAAGGATATAGAATGTGCATCCCGTGAGCAAATCAGAGCATGGCAGGACGAAAGACTTGTCAAGACTGTAAAGCACGTATGGGATAACTGCGAATACTATCGCAACAAAATGAAGGAAAAGGGAGTTGAATACGGCGATATCAAGTCTCAGGATGATCTCTGGAAGCTCCCGTTTATAACAAAGGATGACCTCAGAGAGGCGTATCCCTATGGACTTATGTCCGCACCTCTTTCTGAATGCAAGAGAATACACTCGACCTCCGGAACTACCGGTAAGAGAGTAATAGCTTTCTATACTCAGAACGACCTTGACCTTTGGGATGACTGCTGTGCAAGAGCTATCATGGCGGCAGGCGGAACAAAGGAGGACGTTGTGCAGGTGTGCTACGGCTACGGTCTGTTCACAGGCGGCTTCGGACTCAACGGCGGTTCTCAGAAGGTTGGTTGTTTGACTCTCCCTATGTCATCGGGTAATACCGAAAGACAGCTTCAGTTTATGACAGACCTTGGCTCAACCATCCTCTGCTGTACACCGTCCTATGCCGCATATCTTGCAGAATCCATCGGTGAAGCAGGACTCAGAGACAAGATAAAGCTTAAGGCAGGCATTTTCGGTGCGGAAGCATGGACTGAAGAAATGAGACACGATATTGAGGATAAACTCGGTATCAAGGCGGAACAAAGGAGGACGTTGTTCAGGTGTGCTACGGCTACGGTCTGTTCACAGGCGGCTTCGGACTCAACGGCGGTTCTCAGAAGGTTGGTTGTTTGACTCTCCCTATGTCATCGGGTAATACCGAAAGACAGCTTCAGTTTATGACAGACCTTGGCTCAACCATCCTCTGCTGTACACCGTCCTATGCCGCATATCTTGCAGAATCCATCGGTGAAGCAGGACTCAGAGACAAGATAAAGCTTAAGGCAGGCATTTTCGGTGCGGAAGCATGGACTGAAGAAATGAGACACGATATTGAGGATAAACTCGGTATCAAGGCATATGATATCTACGGTCTTACAGAGCTGTCCGGTCCCGGTGTTGCATTCGAGTGCGAAGAACAGACAGGTATGCACATCAACGAGGACCACTTCATTGCAGAAGTTATAGACCCCGCAACAGGTGAAGTTCTTCCTGAGGGTTCAAAGGGTGAAGTTGTATTCACATCCATTACAAAGGAAGCGTTCCCCCTTATCAGATACCGTACAAAGGATATCGCCGTACTCAGCCGTAAAGAATGCTCATGCGGCAGAACCTTTGTTAAGATGACAAAGCCTATGGGTAGAAGCGATGATATGCTCATTATCAAGGGCGTAAACGTATTCCCGTCACAGATAGAGGGCGTGCTTATCCGGCTCGGTCTTACCTCAAACTATCAGATAATTGTTGACAGACTCGGTACCACTGACTCCATCGAGGTTCTTGTTGAAATGACACCCGAACTGTTCGGTGATACAGTAACACATATCAGCCGTCTTGAAGAGGAAGTAACAAACGCTCTCAAGTCCGTACTCGGAATTTATGCTAAGGTCTCCATCGTTGAGCCTAAGTCCATCACAAGAAGTGAGGGTAAGGCTGTACGTGTAATAGACAGAAGAAAGCTCTACAATAACTAAATATAACATTACGGAGGAAGTAATATGTCAGTAAAGCAGTTGTCCGTATTTGCGGAAAATAAGAACGGTTCTCTCTATACAATCACAGAGATACTTGCTAAAAACAACATCGACATTCGTGCATTCAGCATCGCCGATACACAGTCATACGGCATACTTCGCCTTATCGTGAGCGATCCCCGTGCCGCTGCCCTTGCTCTTTCTGCCGAGGGTAAGATAGTCAATGTGACTGATGTTGTCGGTGCCCAGATCCCTGACTCAAAGGGCGGACTTTCTCAGCTTCTCGGAGTTATCAATAAGGCTGACGTAGCCGTTGAATACCTCTACGCTTTCACATCAACAGAGGAGGGTAAGGCTTTCGTAGTATTCCGTGTGGAAAACAATGAAGCCGTAGAATCTCTTCTCAAGCAGAACGGTATAAACATACTGTGATTCTGTAAATATAAGTCCTCCGTGCCTTTTCGTTCGGGGGATTTTTTGTGCGATAATAAATGTTAATAATTCAACTAATACAAATATTATATGGATGACAAGTCAAATTTTTGTCAAACTTTACGCTTCTTATCACATACCTCTATTGACAAAAGGAATATTTTATTGTACAATAATGACGTTTGTATAACAAAAATTTTAGTGGCATTATTGCTGAAAGGTTAAGCCGTGGACATTCTCTACAAAAATCTACTCGATATGGATTTCCGCTATGTTATCATGTGGATAATAGGCGGCGTCCTCATCTACCTTGCCATCAAAAAGGATATGGAGCCGACACTCCTTCTTCCGATAGGCTTCGGTGCTATTCTCGTAAACCTCCCGAACTCTGGTGCTATCACACAGGGTCTTGAAGAAGGAGCATTGACCACTCTTTATGAAGCAGGTATCGCAAACGAACTCTTCCCGCTCATACTGTTTATCGGTATCGGTGCAATGATAGACTTCGGCCCCCTGCTTTCAAACCCCAAGCTCATGATTTTCGGTGCGGCAGCTCAGTTTGGTATTTTCTTCACACTCTGCCTTGCCTCCATGTTCTTCGGTATCAATGACGCAGCTTCCATCGCTATCATCGGTGCAGCTGACGGTCCTACCGCTATCGTAGTTGCAAACAAGCTCAATTCCTCTTACCTTGCACCGATAATGGTCGCAGCATATTCGTACATGGCTCTTGTTCCGATAATCCAACCTCCGGTAATCCGTCTCCTTACTACAAAGGAAGAACGTAAGATTCGTATGGATTACAGCGGTCACGAAGTATCAAAGCTCACAAAGATCCTCTTCCCGATAATCATCACTATCGTTGCAGGTCTTATCGCTCCCGCTTCTGTATCTCTTATCGGATTCCTTATGTTCGGTAACCTTATTCGTGAATGCGGCGTGCTTAACTCTCTCTCCGAAACCGCTCAGAAGGTACTTGCAAACCTCATTACACTCTTCCTCGGAATCACCATTGCATCTCAGATGCAGGCTGAAACCTTCCTTACTGTGGATACACTTCTCATCCTCGGTCTCGGACTTTTCGCATTTATTTTCGATACAGCAGGCGGCGTGCTCTTTGCAAAGCTGCTCAACCTCTTCCTCAAGAAGAAGATTAACCCCATGATAGGTGCGGCAGGTATCTCTGCGTTCCCAATGTCAGGTCGTATCGTACATAAGATGGGACTCAAGGAAGACCCTCAGAACTTCCTTCTTATGCAGTCCATCGGTGTAAACGTGTCCGGTCAGATTGCATCCGTTATCGCAGGCGGTCTGATACTCAACTTCTTCATGTAATGGAGGTAATAATTAATGTCAAACTTTACATTTAACCCAATGAATTTCGTTGATAACCTCAAGTACATGGGTATCGGAATGCTCTGTATAATCATCGTTATCGGAATCATAATTCTCCTTACGATGCTTCTTGAGAAATTCTCATCATCTCTCTCTAAAAAAAAGGATAAGGAAGACGAATAATCTTCCTGAATTTAGAAAATGGATAATGTTCGTCAAAGAGATCTTCTTTCGCCGGCAAAGGTGATTGCGGTAGGTTTTCTTGCCGTCATCGCCGTTGGAAGCGTACTTCTTTCATTGCCCGTTGCACACAGCGGTAAATGTGAGGTGAGTTTTCTTGATGCATTTTTCTCCGCAACCTCTGCCGTATGCGTAACAGGACTTATAACGGTCGATACGGGTATGGCATACTCGATGTTCGGTCAGGTCGTGATAGCCTTGCTCCTCCAGATAGGTGGGCTGGGCATCACGTCGATCGGAGCGGGTATTGTGGCTTTGCTTGGAAAGAAACTGTCAACACGAGGAAATTCTATCGTTCGAGAGGCTCTGAACTATCCTACATACAGCGGTATCGGTCAGATGATACGTTCTGTCCTTCTGCTGGATCTTTCAATCGAAGCGATAGGAGCAGTCCTGTCGTTTTTCGTATTTGTAAGTGATTATCCCATGAAAAAAGCAATCTGGTACTCCGTATTCCACGCTGTTGCGGCTTTTAATAACGGTGGCTTTGATGTGCTTGGGTGTGGGGATTCGGTAGGACGCTATACTCATGATGTATACTTCAATATTATCACGTGTGTACTTATAGTTCTCGGAGGTCTCGGGTTTCTCGTTATAAAAGAGCTTATGTCTTATATCGGAGCTAAACTTCACAAAAGAAAGGCGGGCAAGCTCTCGATACATGCTAAAGTTGTGCTTATGATGACGGGAATACTGATTTTCGGTGGAGCTGTGTTGCTCTGGCTCACTGAATGGGGAAATATCACTTTCATGGGTGCTGTTTTTGCAAGTGTAACCGCACGTACCGCAGGATTTGCAACATATCCCATGAGCGGATTCTCGAACGCAGGTATAATAATCATGTGTATTCTTATGGTCATGGGTGCTTCTCCGGGTTCTACCGGCGGTGGTATCAAGACTACGACAGCTTTTGTATTCATCAAACGACTTGTTTCGATAATCACAGGACGTGAAGCAGTGGTTTTCAAGCGTAAGATAAAAGATGAAGCCATGCAGAAAGCATTCATCATAGTTTCACTTGCGTTTATGTGGATACTTTTTCAGACCGTGCTTATGTCTGTGTTTGACCCCGATGTTCCGATGCGTGATATCGTGTTTGAGCAGGCATCGGCATTCAGTACAACAGGTCTTACAACGGGAATAACAAGTATGCTGTCAATACCATCAAAGCTGATACTTATTGTTACTATGTACGTAGGACGACTTGGACCTCTCACAATAGCGACACTTTGGAGTGCAAAAAAGAAAAGTCCCGTGTCACGACCCGAATGTGAAATACCGATAGGATGACGAAAGGAGTTTTTTAGTGAAAAAATCGAATAATAAAAAGAATACAGGCGAGCTTTATGCAGTCGTAGGTCTCGGACGGTTTGGAATGGCTCTTGCACGTGAACTTGCGTCAAAGGGAAAAAGTCTTATCGTTATCGACTACGACAGAGAAAAAATCAATGCAGCTCTTGAGTTTACCGACAACGCATTTATAGTAAGCTCACTTACCACAGAAAGTCTAAGCGAAACAGGTATGGCGGAGGCTGATGTTGCCATAGTTTGTATCGGTGAAAAGCTCGATGTCAGCATACTTGCTACAATGAATATAATAAAACTCGGAGTAAAGCGTGTCATAGCCAAAGCAATGAGCGAAGAACAGGGAGATATACTTAAACTGCTCGGTGCGGAGGTCGTGTATCCGGAAAATGACATGGCAATTCGCCTTGCCTCCAAGCTCGTGTCACCGCATATACTTGAGTATATCAGCCTCAGCGACTCTATTGATATAATGGAAATACGTATGACAGACGTGATAGACGGTGTTACAATAATAGATTCAGGCATAAGAGCAAAATTCGGACTTAATATCATAGCTCTCAGACATGGTGACGAAATGACAACGGATATAAGACCGACAACCAAACTCATTGCGGGAGATACTATCACTGTCATAGGCAAAAAAGACAGCATAGCAAAACTTGAAGAATATCTCGGAAACTGAAATGGAGGTATATTATGGAAATCAGACGTCTTTTTGACATCGCACCGACGGAGAATAACCCCAGAAACAGCGAAGGTTCATTTTTAAGACTGGCTGACGGAAGAATTGCATACGCATATTCCAGATACAGCGGAAACGGTGCTTATGACGGTGCATACTGTGAGGTTGCAGTAATGTTTTCTTCTGATAACGGAGAAACCTTTACTGAACCCGAAATTTTAGTCAGACCCGACCCCGAAAAAGGCGAAACAAACTGCATGAGTGTGTCACTTGCGGAACTGCCTAACGGTGACTGCGGACTTTTCTACCTTGTAAAACATGAGAAACACGGTCTTTGGTCAGAGGTTATATTACGCAGAAGCTCCGATTGCCTTAAAACTCTCGGTGAGGAGATACGTGTTGCTCCCGATGGACTGCGTGACTATTACGTAATAAACAACGACAGAATACTTCGCACAAAGGACGATACCCTCATTGTTCCCGTGGCACTTCATCGTTCTACAATGGGCAACGGAGGCGGTCGAGAGTTTGTTGACTCACGTGCAATGGCAGAGTTCTTTGCATCATACGATGGCGGTTATACATGGAAGAGAATTTCCGATACAATCGCACTTTCAGCGTCATATTCGATTTCAGGATTACAGGAACCCGGTATAATCGAGCTGAACGGCGGAACACTGTACTCATATTTCAGAACCGACCTCGGCAGACATTACGAAAGCGTGTCCATTGACGGAGGAAAAAGCTGGTTTGACCCAAGACCGTCAAAGTTTACCGCTCCATGCTCACCACTCCTTATTAAACAGAATCACTACACAGGCGAGTTTTTCGCAATCTGGAATCCCATTTCACCGTCAATTACAGCGGAGAGGGACTGGAGCTATCAGAGAACACCGTTCGTTATCGCAAGGTCTAAGGACGGAGTGAATTTCTCATATCCCGAAATACTTGAAAATGAAGAAGAAGCCGGATACTGCTATCCCGCACTGTACTTTGTATCGGAAAACGAAGCTCTCCTTGCATATTGTGCAGGCGAAACCAAGCTCGGAGACTCGTTCTGCCTCGTAAGAACAAGAGTAGTAAAGCTCACGGTTTAAAAAATAAGCAGAAAATAATATAAATGTGAAAAGAGAGGGAACTTTCTTGTACGAACCCTCGTCTAAAAAACACCTATAAAGAAAATTCAAAAGGGAAGGAAATAAAAATGAAACGTAAATTTGCAAGCATACTTTCGCTTATTCTCGCACTTACGATGATTCTCCCGATGAGTTCTGTCGTATTTGCCAACGAACCCGTAGTCGTTCAGAATGGCGATGAGACCGGCAACGAAACCGGTGATGAAACAGGCGAAGAACCCGCACCGGTGGAAGAACCTCTTGAAATTATGTTTGGCTCAGAAGTAGTTGGCTCAACTATCAGTGGCTACCTCGGACAAACATATGCTCTCTCAGCAAGAGGTGGTAGCGGTAAGTACACATGGTACTCCACAAACACCGATATCGCTGATGTTGTACCCAGCACGGGTTTAGTTACACCTAAGAAAGCAGGTACAGTTGATATCTGCGTTACCGACGGAAAGAATACCGCAAGTGTTGAGTTTAATTTTGAAATGAATTCCTGCACAGGTATTAAGGTTGATTCCTATACCGCCGAATATATTTCCGGTCAGAGCTTTGATAAGTCCTCTCTTAAAATCACAGCTACATTCAAGGACGGCTCTACAAAGAATCTCACAGGCAGTGATGTTACTATCTCTCCCGATGGTCCCCTCACAGCAGCAGACGAAGTTGTTACTGTAAATTATGGCGAAGTCAGCACAAACATTAAGGTAAAAGTTACTGAAAAGTCTGTTTTCTCCGTAAGCATCATCAATGCAAAGACAAAGTTCACTGAAGGCGATTCTCTCCCTGAATTTGAACTTCTCGTTACATACAACGATAAATCCACAATCACTCTTGTAAGTGGCTACGATGTATACGTAAACAACACAAAGGTAACTTCAAGCTACACTTTCAAGACAACAGATACATCTGTTAAGCTCGCATTCGGCGGTGCTGAATCCGCTGCCCTCAAGATTACCGTATCTGCTAAGTCCAATACTCCCAGCACCGATGGTACATATACTATCGAGATGAACAAGGCTCCTACAAAGACAGAATACCGTGAAGGCGACAAGTTCTCTTATGCAGGCATGACTGTTAATGTATACGAAAACGTAAACGGAAGCAAGGTAGCTGTTTCTTCAAGCGATGTTACCGTAAAGATTTCCGAATACACCATCACAGCTGATGACGTAAAGAACAAGAACTACATCAATCTTCCTGTTACTCTTACAATGAAGGCGGGTGAAAACAAGGGTAAGTCATACAGCGTTGTTCTCAAGGTAACAGGGCTTACTCTCAAGGAAGCAGCTGAAGAACTTACTGTATACGCAATCACAGAAGTTTCCATGGAAGATTCAAGCTATCCCGTTGGCTATAAGTTCAGTCTCAGCGACGTTGAATACTTCTACTACAAGGAAACCAAAAACGGTAAGGAATACAAGGTAACAGGCTATGAAATGCTCAATACCTATTCCAACGATTTTGACCTTGAAGTTCTTACAAACAAGAATGACAAAACAGCCTCCAAGAGCAGCAGATATATGTACACTCTCGAAGAGGATGACGTATTCACAGATACCAAGAAAGATACAAAGTATGCATACCTCCGTCTTACAGTTGATGATGAAGAGTATGATTTCACAGTAAGTGTTGGTGGTAAGGGCGTTTACTACTACTACGACAGCGACCTTATCGCAGTTTACGATGATATCGATGAAGCTATCGAGTACACAATGGAGCAGGACAAGGACGTTAAGAACGATTTCGACCTCGACCGTGTTAAGGACTCCAAGAACATCACTCTCAAGCTCGGCGAAGACCAGAAGGTTTCCGCAAAGACAGATTTTGAACTTTGCCACAACGTAACTATCGACCTCAGCGGTAACGCTCTTGAGTTCTATACAGATACAGTTGATATTACAAAGCTCAACAAGGACTATATCCTTACAATCACAAATACATCCGCAACCGCATCCAAGTTCACATACAAGGATAAGGACATTGAAATCACTCTCCAGAAGGGTGACAAGCTCAAGTTTGAATATGAAGGCGAGCTTCCCGGTATCTTCACTCTCAAGCTCGACATCGGTGACAACGGTAAGGTAGTAACAGTTCCCGCAACTGACAAGTACAGTGAAATTACTGTTGGTCAGGGTAGCGACGTTAAGTTCACAATTACTCCTAACGAAGATTACGTTCTCGATACAATCAAGGTTGATACAAAGACTGTTGCAGCTAAGGACTACACAACATCCTCCAAGGGCGTTATCACATACACTCTCAAGGCTGTTTCCAAGTCTCAGGACGTAAAAATCACATTCAAGAAGGACGACACCGCTAAGAACTGGAAGAATCCTTTCAATGACGTTAACACAACCGACTCCTACTACACAGCAGTTAAGTTTGTATACGAAAACAACCTCTTCAAGGGCACTACAACCACAAAGTTCGGTCCAGATACTACCATGACTCGTGCGATGTTCGTTACAGTTCTCGGTAGACTTGCAGGTGTTGACGTAACAAGATTCAAGACATCCAGCTACACCGACGTTCCGCTCAATTCCACAACATCATGGTATGCTCCTTACGTTGAATGGGCAACACAGATGGGTCTTATCGAAGGTTACGGTGACGGTACATTCGGTCCCGATAACAAGATAACTCACCAGCAGATGTACGTTCTCATGTACAGATATACTGTATTTGTAGAAAATCAGTCTGTAAGCGTAAGCAATGCTTCCATCAATGCTTCCGATGCTGAAGATGTAGCAGATTGGGCTAAGACAGCTGTTAAATTCGCAAGCCAGAAGAACTTCCTCGTTAAGGTTGGTACTTCTTCCAGAATCGACCCCAAAGGCGAAGCTAAGAGAAGCGAACTTGCACAGCTCCTTGAAAAATACTGCGACATCGTTCTCAAGTGGAATGAAAAAGACTAATTAAATATTTCTCCTTAAAAATAAGTTCCCCTCTGATAAACGGACTCTTCTTCCGTAAGTCAGGGGGGAACTTATTTTATTTTGAAAACTCGACGTTTCCTATTTTTAATATTCCATTTTGCGTGTTTTCCTTAACGCTATCTCCGAAACCGTGCATTACAGGCTCAATATATCTGAATGATGTCGCTCCGTTAGTTGGGTCTGCCCCCATCGCTACCATTGATAAAGCATCACGGCTCAGTCTGAGACTTGTGTCATCATAATTATTTTCCGAAATAAATTCACCAGACAGACGCAGAGATTCAATAACTCCACCGAATGTGTCGGGGTAGCGTGGGTCTTTCATGCGATTCAGCACTACCGCACATATCCCGCACCTTTCAGCAAGCGTAGCATTTGGATAGCAGCGTGTCAGCTCATGCAAAAGATGCTCACGTTCACACCTGCGAAGTACACTGTCACGTTCAGCCGCAGAAACAGCATACGAGCATATGGAAACAAAAACGATACTAAGAAATATAATTGCTTTCAGCTTTTTCAAAAATAATACCTCCAATCATATATTTGGAGATAGTATTCCCGAAAAAGCTAAAAAAAGACCGTCACACCGAACAGTCCGGTATGGCAGTCTTTTGTATTTGAGTCAGAAATTACTTAATGATTTCGCCCCAGCATTCGCCGAAAGCACAAGCAGCGTTAGCTTCGTCTGTATCAATGTGCATAGCAGCGGAGAACTTAGGACTTACACGAACAACAACATCACCGAATGTGAGGCTTCTGTCAGCGGATGTGATCTTTACGGAAACAACCTGCTTGTCCTCAACACCTGCTTCAGCTGCTTCTTCGGGAGTGAAGTGGATGTGACGCTTTGCAACGATAACGCCTTCGCTGATTTCAACTTCACCGCAAGGACCAACGAGCTTGCAGGGAGCAGAGCCAGCTACATCACCGGATTCACGAACAGGAGCAGTTACGCCGAGAGTACGTGCATCTGTGAGGGAAACTTCAACCTGAGTAGCGTTTCTTGCAGGACCGAGAATGGATACACCGGGGATGGACTTCTTAGGACCAACAACGGTAACTCTCTCTTCGCAAGCGAACTGACCGGGCTGGGAAAGATCCTTCTTCTTTGTAAGGGTAGCACCTTCACCGAAAAGAATCTTGATGTGTTCTTCGGTGAGGTGTACGTGACGAGCACTTGTTTCAACTATAACCTTGGACATTTTTTAGTACCTCCGAAATGATTTTTACCTTATAATTATATCACTTGAAGGTCGATATGTCAAGAAATATAGCCCTTTTGATAAAAAACAAGACTTGACAAAAGCGTATTCATGTGTTATCATATATTCGTCGGCTGAAGTCGGCTTACAGGACAGGAGTTCTATTTTTTTGTGTAATATTTATTCAGGCTTTGGTATCATGAAGGTATCTGTTTTTCCGGTAGGAGAACGATATCTTTTTTTAATTTATGAGGTAAACTATGCAGGCAGAAGTAAAACAAAATTCAAATAAAGCTGTCCGCCGACTTACATATTCCGCATTGTGCCTTGCTCTCGCACTGGTACTGCCGTTTTTGACAGGACAGATTCCCGAAATAGGCTCAATGCTATGCCCAATGCACCTGCCCGTTATACTCTGCGGATTTCTTTGCGGATGGCAGTATGGTGCTGTTGTCGGAGCAATTTCACCGATTTTAAGAATGGTACTTTTTGCAATGCCTCCCGTATATGTTGCGATCCCGATGATGTTTGAGCTTGCCGTTTACGGTATTGTTTCTGGTCTTGTGTATCGCTTGCTGCCGAAGAAAATGTCAACTATTTATACTTCACTTCTTCTTGCTATGGTATCGGGAAGACTTGTATGGGGCGTTGTAAAGTTTGCTATGGCAGGACTGAACCACACCGAATTTTCGCTTGCCATATTTTTAAGTGGGGCTGTAACCACCGCTATTCCCGGAATTGTTCTTCAGATAAT
>CAYTLG010000022.1:0-15361 GCA_964438725.1 uncultured Ruminococcus sp.
TAACCGAGGAGTATACTAATATGGAATATAAAATCTCAAATAAACTTGCCGCACTGAAGCCCTCCGCTATCCGTGAGATCTTCAAGTCACTTTCCGACCCTACAATCATCAGTTTTGCTGCCGGAAACCCTTCCCCGCTCTCTTTCCCTGCTGACGACCTTGCCGAGCTGACCGCAGATATCTACAAAAACAACTCGACAGCCGCTCTCCAGTACAGCATTACAGAGGGTTATCCTCCGCTCCGCAAGGCTGTTGCCGAAAGACTCAAGGATAAGTTTGGTATCGGCAGTGACAAAGACATGACCATCATCACAACAGGAGGTCAACAGGGTATTGAACTTCTCTGCAAGGCTCTCTGTAACGAGGGTGACGTTGTAGTATGCGAAAATCCCTCATTCATCGGTGCTCTCAATGCTTTCCGCTCAAACGGTGCTAAAACCGTCGGTGTTCCGCTTTGCGATGACGGTATTGACGTTGAAAAGCTTGAAGAGGTTCTTTCCACCACTGAAAACGTAAAGCTCCTTTATCTCATACCTACTTTCCAGAATCCCGCAGGTATCACTTCCTCTCTTGAGAACCGTAAAAAGGTATACGAGCTTGCAAAGAAATACGAAGTAGTTATTCTTGAGGACAACCCGTACGGTGAGCTTCGTTTTGCAGGTGAGAATGTACCCACCTACAAATCCTTTGATACTGAGGGACTTGTTGTATACTGCTCCTCATTCTCAAAAATTCTTTCCGCAGGTATGAGAATCGGTTTCATATGCGGTCCTGAAGCTGTTGTAACAAAGATGGTAGTTGCAAAGCAGGTTGAGGACGTTCACACAAACATTCTTTTCCAGATGCTCTGCTATCGTTACATGACCGAGCGTGACCTTGACGGACATATTGAAATGATAAAGAAGCTCTATCGTGAAAAGTGCGGACTTATGCTTTCCGAGCTTGACAAGCATATGCCCAAATCTGTAAAGTACACTCGTCCCGACGGTGGTCTGTTCATCTGGTGTACTCTCCCGAACGGTACCGATTCCTCTGAATTTATCAAGAAGGCTCTTGACAGAAAGGTTGCAGTTGTTCCCGGAACCGCATTCAACTGTGATACAGAAGCTCCGTCAGATTCATTCAGACTCAACTATTCCACTCCCTCAGATGAAGATATCGTAAAAGGTATCAGAATCCTCGGTGAGCTTGCAACTGAAATGTTCGGCGAATAATCGGAGGAAGAAATGAACGTATGGCATGATATGTCGCCCGAAAAGGTAACTCCCGACTCATTTCCTGCTGTTATCGAGATAACAAAAGGAAGCAAGAACAAATACGAGCTTGACAAAAAGACGGGACTCCTTCGCCTTGACAGAATACTATATACCTCCACGCATTATCCCGCAAACTACGGTTTCATTCCTCTTACATATGCGGACGACAACGACCCACTCGACGTTCTCGTACTCTGCTCTGAAGAAATACTTCCCATGACTATCGTTGACAGCTACCCTATCGGAGTTATCAAGATGATAGACAACGGAAGCTCCGATGAAAAGATAATCGCAATATGCAAGACAGACCCGTACTACAACTGCTACAAGTCCATATATGAGCTGCCTACACATATTTTCGAGGAGATGAAGCACTTTTTCACAGTGTACAAAGCTCTTGAAAATAAGGACACAGCGGTAGATGAGCTTGGCGGCCCCGATGAGGCAAAAAAGATAATCGAAAAGTCTATCAACAACTATAAAGCTAAAAGACAGGAACTTTTGAATATTTAACTATGTTTATCGATAAAATAAAAATCTACACTAAGGCGGGAAACGGCGGTAACGGTGTTGTCTCGTTCAGACGTGAAAAATACGTCGCAAAGGGTGGACCCGATGGCGGTGACGGCGGTAACGGTGGTAATGTTATCGTTCGTATTGATGAGGGTTCAAACACTCTCCTTGCGTTCAGATACAAGAGAAAATTCATTGCTCAGAACGGCGGAGACGGTGCAGGTGCTAAATTCCACGGTGCAAACGGTGAAGATATCATAATCTCCGTTCCTCGTGGTACACTTATAAAAGAAGCTGATACCGAGCGTATCATTCACGATATGTCCGGAGACGAAGATTTTATCCTTTGTCACGGTGGTCGTGGTGGCTGGGGAAACCGTCATTTTGCTACTCCTACAAGACAGATCCCACGTTTTGCTAAGGCAGGTATTCCCGGTGAAGAAAGAGAAGTAATACTTGAACTGAAGATGATTGCCGATGTAGGTCTTGCAGGACTTCCCTCTGCCGGTAAATCTTCACTTCTCGCTGCTCTTTCCTCCGCAAGACCTAAAATAGCCGACTACCATTTCACTACACTTGAACCTAACCTCGGCGTTGTATCCACGGGTGGTGAATCAGGTTTTGTTATGGCTGATATCCCCGGTCTTATAGAGGGTGCCTCTGAGGGTGCGGGACTTGGTCATAACTTCCTCCGTCATATTGAAAGATGCCGTATGCTCATTCAGGTTGTCGATATTTCAGGTCAGGAAGGCAGAACTCCAGTAGAGGACTTTGAAACTATTTCTTCAGAGCTTGAGAAATTCTCAACAGAGCTTGCCGCACGTCCGAGAATTATCGCCGCTAACAAGGCTGATATGCTTGTAAATGCCGAAGATGAGTTTGCAATGATACCAGAAGTCAGCGAAGAATGCGAAGAGCTTGAAAAACGCTGTAATGAAGCAGGCTACGAAGTCGTATACATCTCCGCATACAAGAAAGAGGGTCTCAAAACTCTCGTTGACAAGGTTGCTGCTATGCTAAAGGAACTTCCTCCGATTACTGTATATGAGGACGAAGTTGTTCCAACAGAAGAAGCTATCGACACAGACGGCGTAGAAAACGTAAAGATATTCCGTACTGATGACGCATTCTTCAACCTTGAGGGACGTTGGGTAGAAGCTCTTGTAGACCGTATCAACTTCATGGATCGTGAATCTCTCATGTACTTTGAACGCTCACTCTCGAAGTCTGGACTTATCGACAGACTCAGAGAAGCCGGCTGTACCGATGGTGACATGGTAAGAATCGGAGACATCGAGTTTGAATTTGTCAACTGATCCCGCTGTATCGAAAAAACACTTCTCTACTCTTGAATATCTTGAAGATATGGGAGTTTGCCTTTCACGTGATGTACGTGCAGTCGTGCGTTATGATGAGCAGATTTTCATAAAACCTTTCGGAAGTGAAAATTACATCGAATGTGCCGCAAACAAAGACGAGCTTTCACTTCTCGACAAAGGTGCTGATGCTGTGCTTTCAGTAGCTCTTCCAGAATGCAGATGGAACGACGAAAAGCTATATGACGAGATAGAATACTACGCAAAACTCAACTGTTTCAGACTGAGTAACGGCGTGATTTCTGTCGGCGAAAAGTCTCCAATGAATGCGGCAGAAAAGCTCGTTTCGCTGTCCGTACTTATAGGTGAGATATATGAAAGCCTCAATATACAGGAGCGAAATAATCCGGATATATTATCAGAATTTTTCGGTAAATAAACAAAAAAATGCGTATTACGATTAGTTCGTGTACGCATTTTTATTTTAGTTTTGAGTTTTTGATTTGCTCTTTATAAACCGTACAAGCTGTCTACGCATAGCCTTGTTTTTTTCTTCTGATAAAGTCGGGTCTTTCTCAACTATGGCCTTTGCATAACACGATGCCTTTTCTATAATTTCAGTATCGGTACATGAAGCCGCAAGACCGAGATCTATCTCACCGCTCTGGCGTATCATTCCGCTGTCGGAGAAAAAGTCTCCGGGTCCACGCTGTTCAAGGTCGTATTGTGCAATCTCAAAGCCATCTGTTGTACTTTTTATTGCCGAAAGTCTTTCTCGTGCTATGCTGTCCGTTGCATCCGAAACAAGTACAAAATACGATTTCACCTGTCCCCTACCGACACGTCCTCGTAGCTGATGTAGCTGTGACAACCCGAATCGTTCCGCATTTTCCACTATCATAAGTGAAGCATTAGGCACGTTTACCCCGACCTCTATAACGGTGGTTGAAACAAGTACATTAAACTCACCTGTCTCAAACTCACGCATTACCTTTTCACGTGCGGTACTTTTCATTTTACCGTGAATAAGTCCAACCTTCAAATCAGGCAAAGCCTCGGAAAGAATAATCGCCATCGTTTCCGCAGCTTTAAGCGGTAGTTTTTCTCCACTGTCGGTGAAGGATATGTCTCCCATGTTTTCAGCATCGGTTTCTTTCTCAGTGTTTTCCTCAACTGATGGGCATACAACATAGGTCTGGTGTCCTTCATCTGCCTGTTTTCTTATAAATGCTATCAGTCGATTGCGATATCCTTCGTTTACAATGAACGTATCTATCTTCTGTCTGCCTTTCGGAAGCTCATCTATACGTGATATTGCGATACTTCCGAATGAAGCAAGTGTCATTGTTCTCGGTATAGGTGTGGCACTCATTACAAGGCAATGTACATCATTTGCTTTTTCAAAAAGTGCTGCTCTCTGTGCGACTCCAAATCGATGCTGTTCATCTATTACCGCAAGTCCCAGCTTATCTATTACCACGTTTTCCGATATAAGGGCCTGCGTTCCTATTACAATATCAACTTTATCCCCACTCGTATCATCACGCAGTCCTGTAAGTATGGTATCACGCTCTTTTTTCTTAGTTGAACCCGTCAGTAATGAGCATTTTATACCAAATGGTGCAAACAGTTTTATAAAGTCGGCGGTGTGCTGTTCGGCAAGTATTTCCGTAGGTACCATAAGTGCGGCTCTGTATCCGTTTTTTACTGCGGCATAACAAGCAGCTCCTGCAACTATTGTTTTTCCGCTTCCAACGTCTCCCGTGAGTATGCGATTCATAAGCACTTCGCCTGACATATCCGTAATTATCTCGGAAATACACCTTTTCTGTGCATTAGTTAGCTCATACGGAAGTGAAGCTGTAAACTCATGGATATCGCTGTCACGTGTGGGAATACAGTTCTTCTGTTTTGCACTTTCTCCACGAACATCAAGCGACAACATCATCAGGAACAATTCGTTGAACATTATTCTTCGTCTTGCCCTTGCGATATCGTCGATTGTTTCAGGGTGATGTACAGCATTCATAGCCCATGAATAAGTCGGAAGTGACATTTCGCTGAGAATTTCTGTCGGTATGAACTCGGTCAGGGAGTCCGAAGCGATACGCAATGCTTCCGAAACAATACCTGCAACGAACTTCTGCTTTATCCCTGCGGTAAGCGAGTATACCGGCACAATATCTTGAAGTTCACTATCGTCAATGTACGGCTCATTTATCGGATTTGCCATTGAAAGAGAGCTTCCGTCACGTGTAACTCTGCCATAGAATCTGAAAACAGAGCCTGTATGCATAGTATTTCTCAGGTACTGCTGATTAAAGTAAGTTATTTGAATAGAGCCGGTCTCATCAAAGGCACGTATTTTCATTAACACCATACCACGTCTGACCATACTTACCACGGGTTCCGAAGCAACAGTCAATACCACGGAAAAAATACCGCTTCCTCCTGCCGACAGTTTTTCTTTAATTTCGGCTACAGAGTGTGTATCTCCTCTGTTCTGATATGCCCTCGGATAAAATCGAATTAGGTCTCCGACTGTTTCAAGCCCGATGGAGGACAATGCTTTGTATCTTGTTTCGCCGACTCCGTGCAGTTCACACACCGAAGTATCGAGCGAAAATCTTGAATTTTTATCACTTAAATTTGTTGCCATGTTTATCTCATATCATCGAATAATTATTATGGAATAATATTAACACATATGCCAAAAGATTGCAATACTCGTTTTTTGTTTTTGCGTGGTTAATATATTCTTTGCTCCGTAAACAAATTACCGGCATATACAAGGTATTTCGACAAATATTCATATTTATACATGATTTTATTTTGTACAATAGGGAGAAGCAGTCTTGAGTGAATAAAAAATCACGATATACATCTTGACAAACAGAAATGACTGTGCTAAAATGAACCCATCTTAAAGAAAAGGAAACGAAACGTAATGAGAAACATTTTTTCGGCAGCTGAATATTTTTATTATTACTCTTACTTTTTTACCACCCGTAGAAAGTAAGAGTGTTTGTGCCGAAATTTTGTTTTTGAATTATTGTAAACGATATTAAAAAACGGGCTTTCAGTATTAACACTGGCGGCTCGTTTTATTTATATCAAGACAAGCCTTGACTTTGGAAAATCTATAATTATACAGAAAAGAGATACAGAAATGATTGCAGTTCTTAAAAACGGAGTTACACAAAACCAGATAGACAGCTTCTGTGAATGGATCAAAGCACAGGGTGTCGGTGCTCATGTTTATAACGGTGAATTTCAGACTGTTATCGGACTTATCGGTGATACATCAAAGATAGACTCTGAAATGCTCACAGGTCTTGACATTGTTGAAAGCGTAAAGCGTATTACCGACCCGTTCAAGAGTGCAAACCGTAAATTCCATCCGGATGATTCTGTCATCGACATCTCAGGTAAGACCACTGTGGGCGGAAACATCTTCGCAGTCATTGCAGGCCCCTGTTCCGTAGAAAATGAAGCTCAGATACTCGAGGTCGCAAATGCAGTTAAAAATTCAGGTGCCACAATGCTTCGTGGTGGTGCATTCAAGCCTCGTACTTCTCCCTACGACTTCCAGGGTCTCAGAGCAGACGGTATTGAACTTCTTCTCGAAGCAAAACGTGCAACAGGTCTTCCCATTGTCACTGAGATAATGAACGCAAATCATCTTCCTCTCTTTGAAAATGTAGACGTTATCCAGGTCGGTGCAAGAAATATGCAGAACTTTGAGCTTCTCAAAGAGCTTGGCAAAACAAGAAAGCCCATTCTTCTCAAGAGAGGTCTTGCAAACACACTGAAAGAGCTCCTCATGAGTGCTGAATACATTATGGCAGGCGGTAACGAAAATGTTATTCTCTGCGAAAGAGGCGTAAGAACATTTGAAACATACACCAGAAACACCCTTGACCTCTCCGCAGTTCCCATGCTCCATGAGCTTACACACCTTCCCGTAATCATTGACCCCAGCCATGCAACCGGTATGTCTCGTCTTGTAAAGCCTATGGCACTTGCCGCTGCTGCTTGTGGTGCTGATGGTGTTATGATTGAAGTACACAACAATCCCCGTGCAGCTCTCTGCGATGGTCCCCAGTCACTCACCCCCGAACAGTTCGATGACGTTATGAAGTCCACAAAGCGTGTTCTTGATGCCGTCAAGGAAGATGAGGTAAAGGCATGACAGTCGGAATTATCGGTCTCGGACTTATAGGCGGATCAATGGCACGTGCATACAAGGCAAACGGCCATACAATCCTCGGTCACGACATTAATAATGTAGTCCTCAGCTGGACTCAGCTCAACAATATCACGGACGAAAAGCTCACAGGGGAGAATATTCCTTCATGCGACCTCATTCTTCTCGCTGTAACCCCCGAAAATGCAGTTGAATGGCTCGAAAACAATGCACAATACATTGCAAAGACAACACTCGTTATAGACCTTTGCGGTACCAAACGTAAAATATGCTCCGCAGGATTTGCACTCGCAGAAAAATACGGCTTCACATTTGTCGGCGGACACCCTATGGCAGGTTCACATCTCGGTGGAATCAAAAATGCACGTGCTGACCTTTTTAAGGACGAGACAGTCGTAATTGTTCCTCCGTTCAGAGACGACATAATGCTGTATGACCGTGTAAAGAAAGCCCTCTCTCCCGCTGGCTTCGCACGTTACACATTTACAACCGCAGAAGCACACGATGAGATGATAGCATACACTTCACAGCTCGCTCACGTAGTTTCAAATGCATTTGTAAAGAGTCCGAGAGCACAGAAGCACAACGGTATCTCCGCAGGAAGCTATCGAGACCTTACACGAGTTGCACAGCTTGATGTAAAAATGTGGACAGAGCTTTTCCTTGAAAATCATGATAATCTTTCCGCAGAGCTTGAGCTTATCATAAACTCACTCACTGAGTACAAGAATGCCATTGATTCTGGAAATGCAGAAGAACTCGAATCCCTTCTCCGTGCAGGCTGTGAAGCAAAGGAACAGGCTGACGGCTGATATATTGACATAATAAATATGAAGAAAACTGTTAATGCAGAAGATTACGATGTCGTTATAGAGAACTCTTCACTGAGTAGTTTCGGTGAATACGTAAAAAACGTACTCGGTACATCAAGTGTCAAACTGATGATAGTATCGGATGACAAGGTTCACGCTCTCTACTCAGGAGACACGAGAAAAAGTCTCACAGAGGCAGGATTTACACTTGCAAATGACTTTGTTTTCCCGCATGGTGAAGAGAGCAAGAACCTCACCGTTCTCGGCGAAATACTCAGCCATGCGGTGAACGAAGGACTAACCAGAAGTGACTGTATCGTAGCTCTTGGCGGTGGAGTAACCGGAGATATGGCAGGCTTTGCAGCTGCTGTATATCTTCGTGGAATACGTTATGTTTCCATTCCAACCTCAATACTTGCTATGGTTGATTCGTCCGTTGGCGGTAAAACTGCTGTTGACATTCCCGAAGGAAAAAACCTTGTCGGTGCATTTCACAAGCCCTCATTCGTCCTTACCGATACATCGCTGTTGAAAACTCTTCCGAATGATTTTGTATCTGACGGAATGGCAGAAGTCATAAAGTACGGTGTTCTCGGAAATACAGCTCTATTTAAACTTCTTGAAAACACTGTTTCACTTGATGATGACATTGATGAGATAGTTTATGAATGTGTCAAAGACAAACGTGATGTTGTTGTTCGTGATTTCAAAGATCACGGTGAAAGACAAAAGCTGAATCTGGGTCATACATTCGGACATGGCATTGAGCTTCTCTCCGGCTACACAGTCTCACACGGTCACGCTGTTGCATCGGGAATGTACTTTATCATGGAATGTGCGGTAAGAAACGGACTTTGCCATAAAGAAAATCTCGACAGGCTTGAAAAACTTCTCAGAAAGTTTTCTCTTGATCCGTTCATTTACAAGAACTACGACATAAACAAGCTCATTGAAGCATCTTCACATGATAAAAAGAAGTCGGGTGACTCGATAACACTTGTCGTTCCGATTTGCATAGGAAAATGCGAGCTTATGAAGATACCATTCAAAGATATCGAAAAATTTGTACTCGGTGAACTTACATGGAAATAACGCTCATATCCCCAAACCCTCACGGAACGCTGAATGCGATACCCTCGAAATCATATGCTCATCGTGCATTGATATGTGCCGCACTTGCAGACCACAATACCAAGCTGATATGTCCACGTTCAAGTCGTGACATTGAAGCAACCGTGTCATGCCTGCGTTCCCTCGGTGCGGAGATAGATTGTACTGATGGCGGATTCACAATATCTCCGATAAAAACAGTATCCGAAAAAGCCGTTCTGAATGTCGGAGAGTCCGGCTCTACTCTGCGATTCATGCTTCCCCTCTCTGCCGTACTCGGTACTGAGGTTGAGTTTTTGACAGAGGGTAGACTTGCATCTCGTCCATTGTCACCTCTTTCTGAAGAGCTTGAAAGACATGGTGCAAAAATCAATCGCTCACCACTTTCAATAAGCGGCAGAATTACTTCGGGAGAATATACACTCGACGGTTCAGTATCATCTCAGTTTACCACCGGACTTATGCTTGCTCTTCCTTATCTCGGCGAAAGCTCAAGTATTACTCTCACCGGAAAGGTTGAATCAAAGCCTTATATTGACCTGACAAAAAATGTGCTTGAACGATTCGGTGTCGAGGTATCCGAACATGACTGCGTATACAATATAAACGGAAAATATTCTTCGCCGGATGTGCTTGAGGTTGAGGGAGACTGGTCTAACTCGGCATTTATGCTCACAGCAGGTGCAATCGGAAAAAGCGTTACTGTTGTCGGACTTGACATAAACTCAACTCAGGGAGACCGCAGAATTGCTTCCATTCTTGAGGAGTTCGGGGCAAATGTCGTAATTAGCGGAAACAAAGTTACGGTAAGTCACGGCGAACTTCATGGAATCACTGTCGATGCTGCCGATATACCCGACCTTGTTCCAATAATATGCGTTACGGCAATGGCTGCTGACGGAGACACGAAAATCAAGAACTGCGGTAGACTCCGTCTGAAAGAAAGCGACAGAATCGAGTCCGTATGCGACATGATAGAATCACTCGGCGGAAATATTGCCGTTAACGGGGATGAAATAATCGTTCACGGTGGCATACATGAAAAAGACAGGGTTAATATAAACTCTTATAATGACCACCGAATCGTTATGGCTGCCACTATCGGTTCTATGCTTACAGAAGCTATGGTTACAATTGACGGCTGTGAAGCGGTATCAAAATCTTATCCCGGATTCTTCGATGATTTCGGAAAGCTGTGTACATATCAAGGAGGATAAAAATGACTTCCTACGGAAAGAATATAAAAATTGAAGTTTTCGGTGGCTCACACGATGAAGAAATAGGCATAATTGCAAACGGATTGCCAATCGGAATCGAGATTGATGAAGAAAAACTTCTCGAATTTATGAAAAGACGTGCTCCGGGACAAAGTAAGCTGACAACGGCACGCAAGGAGTCTGACAGACCATTGTTTGTAAGCGGTATCACTGACGGCAAGACAAACGGAGAGACATTGAAAATCGTTATAAAAAACGAAAACGCAATCTCATCCGATTATTCTTCACTTTCGTCAAAACCAAGACCGTCCCATGCCGACTATCCTGCTATGGTAAAGTCAAAAGGAAAAGTCGATCTGCGTGGCGGTGGACATTTTTCAGGCAGACTTACAGCTCCGATTTGTGCGGTAGGTGCCATCCTAAAAAATGAGCTTGAAAAACGTAGTATATTCATTGCCGCTCATATTGAATCCGTTGGAAGTGCTCTTGACTATCGTTTTGACCCTGTGGACGTTTCAAAAAGCGATTTTGAGGATATTCTTTCCCATTCACTCCCTGTACTAAGCGAAAGTGCAGCCGAAAAGATCGAAAAAGTCATAGAAAGTGCGAGAATGCAGCAGGATTCTGTCGGCGGAGTAATAGAGTGTGCAGTCCTCGGTATGCCCGTAGGCATAGGTGAGCATATATTCTGCGGAATGGAGTCAAGAATTTCATCTGCGATGTTCTCAGTTCCTGCAGTAAAAGGAATTGAGTTCGGTGCGGGATTTGCTTCAAGTGATATGTACGGCTCTGAAAACAATGACCCATTCTATTATGACGGAGACAATGTTCGCACAAAAACAAACAACTGTGGTGGAATCCTCGGTGGTATGACTAACGGTATGCCACTTATATTCCGTTGTGCGATAAAACCCACACCTTCAATCGGACATGAACAGGACACAGTTGACCTTGCAGCTCATGAAAATGTAAAAATAACTGTCGGCGGACGACATGACCCGTGCATTGTTCCACGTGCGGTTCCCGTAGTTGAAGCCATGTGTGCAATTGCGATATTTGATGCACTTCTCGACTGCGATGAGATGGAAAAGTAAAGGAGTTACCTATGAAAGATACAAGCAAGCTCAGATGCGGACTCATTGGAAAAACTCTCGGACACAGCTATTCTCCGCAGATACACGCACACCTTGACAGCTATGAATACAAACTAATCGAAATGCCTGAAGAAGAAGTCGGTGTATTTCTGAAATCAGACAAATTTGATGCAATAAACGTAACTATCCCATATAAAAAGACCGTAATGCCATTTCTCGATGTGATATCCGATGAAGCATTGCGTATAGGCTCGGTAAATACTGTAACTCATCTGCCTGACGGACGACTCAAGGGAGACAACACGGATTACTACGGATTTTCATATATGCTTGACAAAGGCAATATTGATGTGACAGGGAAAAAGGTTCTCGTGCTCGGCAGTGGAGGTGCTTCCATGACCGCAAGAACCGTTGCCGCAGACAGAAACGCACGTGAAGTTGTAATAATCTCCAGAAGCGGTGAGGACAATTATACAAATCTCGACAAACACAGCGACTGTGATATTCTGATAAACACAACCCCTGTCGGAATGTATCCAAACAATGGTGCGTCTGCCGTATCTCTTGATGTTTTTCCGAAACTCAGCGGTGTTGTGGACATGATATACAATCCTTCGAAAACCGCTCTGATACTTGATGCTGAGGAAAGAGATATTCCGTGCATATCCGGACTTTGTATGCTTGTTGCTCAAGCTAAAGCCGCTTCTGAATTTTTCACAGGAAAGACAATAGCCGACTCTGTGATTGACGAAATAACCGCTGAAATTGAGATGGAATCGAAAAACATCATGCTTGTGGGAATGCCCGGAGTAGGAAAAACTACAAACGGTAAGCTCATTGCACAAAAACTCGGACGTGAATTTGTCGATATTGACTCAGAAATCGTAAAAAAGAATGGTAAGTCCATTCCGGAAATTTTCAGCGAAAACGGTGAAGGATATTTCAGAGAGCTTGAACATTCCGTTCTCGAAGAATATTCAAAGCGTTCCGGACTTGTTATATCATGCGGTGGTGGAACAGTTATACGTGCAGACAACAGACGGCTTATGAAGCAAAACAGCGTAGTTGTATTCATGAAACGCAGTCTTTCACAGCTCTCTACGGATGGACGACCCGTATCTCAATCTACCGACCTTACTGAGCTTTACAAGATACGTCTGCCAATGTACGAAGCTGTCGCAGATGTTATATACGAAATGAACGGCTCGCCTGACGAAAACTCAAGCGGAATTATATCGGAACTGAGCGGAGGAATAAAATGAAGCTTCTTATCATAAACGGTTCAAACATTAATATGCTGGGAATACGTGAGCCTGATATTTACGGAAAACAGGACTACGCTTCACTGCTTGAGCTTATCGACAAGACCTGTCGTGATAACGAAATAGAATATACGCATTTTCAGTCAAATCACGAGGGTGCAATAGTCGATGTTATTCAGTCTGCACTCGGTCAGTACGACGGAATCGTTATAAATCCTGCAGCATATACTCACACAAGCGTAGCCATTCTTGATGCACTCAAGGCGGTTGCGATCCCCACTGTTGAGGTTCATATTTCCGATGTAAATGCACGTGAGGAATTCCGACGTCATTCATTTGTATCTCTTGTGGCTGAAAAAACAATTGCAGGACACGGACTTAACGGCTACTGTGAAGCAATATTGTATCTGAAAGAAAAACTCGCATAAATATTCGAAAGCAAAACGATCGACCTAAAATCGCTTTGCTTTTTTATTTTGAAGCAAATTTTACCTTACTTTGTCATAAAATAACTACAATAGACAATATGAACAAAATTTAATGTCTTTTTTTTAACTCTAAAATTACGAAAAATCACGTTGTTCACAAAATCATAATATATTTTTAATTCATTTCATGTTATAATATGGGAAGATATCTCAGTAATTCGTTACAGCAAAGGAGGAAGGCACGCTTTATACTGTTTCCCGCAGTTTAAGCTGTCGTTTTCAGATTTGGAAAAACTATTTGAATACTTGAAAAGAAGCTTGACTATCTCATGGAAAAGCGTATTCTTCAATTTCAAGCAATACTTCTGCTTCTTCATGGCAATAGTTATCGTTCAGGTACTTTACGGAATGATGACCGTATCGGCTGACAACAACAACAGAGTCGAATATCAGCACGTTATGGAAGAATACAACTACCATATGGTGCTTAAAGGACTCAACGAGGATCAGGCTCGTTACCTCATACAAGACGAAGGTACAGTCTTTAAGAGTGATGTTATCTTTGAAGTAGTTTCTTCAGAGCAATATACAAACGCTCTTACCGGCGATGAAAGATTTGACGTTTATCTCTTCTTCACAGGTGACCTTGACCAGTGCCTCAGAAGATTCGAGAAAAACTATCAGTCAGACCTTGCTTCTCTCGGTGATGCGGATCATTCATTCACAAAGACTACAACTCCGCTTATGACGTTTGCAAAAAATGAAGCTGCCAACACGGTTACATTCGTTTTCATAACGATAATCCTCCTTGCAGTATCTATATTCCTGCTTACATCTCTTTATAACATCAGAATCAACCAATACAAATTCCAGTACGGTATTTATCTGACATTCGGTGCCGACTTTAAAATGCTCTTCTCAACAGCATTCTGGGAGCTTTTCGTTATCTTTGTCGTAACATTCCTTCCCTCTCTCGGTATCTCAACACTTATTTCTTACCTTATTTACAGCACATCGGGTTACGGATTCGTTTTCAATGGTCTTTCCATCCTGAAAATTTTCCTCTTTACCCTTGCCGTTATTCTTGCATCCGTATGGACTCCTATGAAGGTCATGTCCGTAAAGGATCCTATGTCCCTTATCATCACAGAGGACAACTCCAACCTCGTTACTTCTCCTATGCGTTCTTTCAATATTTTCGCAGAGAAGTTCCCTGTTAAGTATGAGTTCTACTCTATCTGGCGTTTCAGAAAGTATAATATCCAGCTTCTGACTACCGCTATTGTATTCTGTGCGTTGTTTATCATGGGTCTTTACATGGCCGATATTTACACAACAGACCTCTATTATCCTCGTCCGCAGTTCACAGTTGACCTTAACGAGTCTGGCTTTGAATATGACGAGCTTATGAGTGATGAGCTTTATGCTATGGATGGTGTTCGTGCAGTAGAAATTAACGACAACGCTACCGAAGCATATGAAAATGCATCGCATATGATAGTAGAAAAGAAGGATGTACGTGCATTCAAAAACCTTGTACATTACAATGGCATTGAATTTGATACAGGTGACAAGAACTGGCGTGTATCCAGTGACGTTGTATACAAGGCAATTCCCGATGAACAGGTTCGCATTCTCGAAGACTATGATTACGATGGTGATGTTTCGAGCCTCCTCCAGCCCGGATATGTAGTTGTAGGTGACTCTATCTCAAACGTACCTACATACAAGTTTGACGTTGGTGACAAGATATACATCTCCGTCAAGACAGGTCAGATAAAGGCCGTCGATACAAACGTAACAGGTCGTGCTCTTCTCAAGAACCAGATTGAATACTTCCACTATGAATATCATGAGTTCACTGTTGGTGCTGTAATTTATGACATCCCCTCCGGTTCTACTCCGATATTCATGAATCTCGATGATTATAAAACCATCACAGGCAAGACTCCTAATGCTACCTCATTTAACATCTACGTTGAAAAGGATATCACAACCGATGAAGTTAATTCCCTTTACGCAGACGTAAGAAACTGGAGCCATACATACGGTGACGTAAAGGTATCAAACAAGGATATAACCCTTACAAACACTATCGCAGCAGACAAGCACTACAACGAGCTTTACATCTGCATTTCGATAATGA